>CAYFWA010000363.1:2652-3948 GCA_964346625.1 uncultured Myxococcales bacterium | reverse complement strand
ACGGCGAGGGGCGGCAGCCCGCCGTCCACGCGGTCGCAGGTCTCGCGATCCGGGACGCCGAGCCACAGCACCAGGGAGTAGTCGGCCGGGCGCAGCGGGGGAGGCGGGAGCTCCAGTCGGAGGGTCAGCCGGTCGTTGGCGCGCGGGGGCTCACCGGGGATGGGGCGCTGCAGGCTGGCCAGCAGGGCGCCGGAGGGATCGCGGATGGCGAGGCCGAGGGCGAGGCCGGGTCTCGGCTCGTGGATCCGGACGGTGACGTCCAGGCGGATGGGGGAAGCGGGGGGAGTAGGCTTGTCCCCGGTGGGGGCCGACGCCATGGTCGCGGTGTCCGGGTCGTGCAGCCACACCGCCTCGATGCGGGCGGTGCCGGTGCCGGGGCGGGAGGCGGAGTCGGGCAGGGCCCGGGCGGCGGCGCCGGGCTGGGCGCGGCGGCGGTAGGTGCGCAGCACGTCGGGGGGCGGGCCGTCCTCCACGAGGCGGCCGCCCTCGAGCAGCAGGCACCGGGTGCACAGCGCCTCCATGGCGCGCAGGTTGTGGCTGACGAAAAGCACCGTGCCGCCGGCGCGGGCGCGGCGGGCGATGGCGTCGAGGCTGCGCTGGCGGAAGGCGAAGTCGCTCACCGACAGGACCTCGTCCACCAGCAGCACGTCCGGGGCGAGCTCGGTGGCCACGGCGAAGGCCAGGCGCGTGAACATGCCGGTGGAGTAGAACTTCATCTGGGTGTCGAGGAAGCGCTCCACGCCGGCGAACTCGACGATGGTGTCGAAGCGCGCGGCCACCTCGGCGCGGCGCAGCCCCAGGATGGCGCCGTACAGGTAGACGTTCTCGCGGCCGGTGAGCTCGGGGTGAAAGCCGATGCTCACCTCGAGCAGGGAGCCTACGCGGCCCCGCACACCGAGGCGGCCGGTGGTGGGGCGGGTGATGCCCGAGGCGAGGCGCAGCAGGGTGGTCTTGCCGGCGCCGTTTACTCCGAGCAGCCCGACGATCTCGCCCTGGGTCACCTCGAAGGACAGATCGCGCAGGGCCCAGAACTCCTGCTCCGAGGACTCGGCCAGGCGACCGCGCAGCACCGCCGCGGCGCGGCGGGCCGGGCGAGCGAGCCACCGGCCGGCGGCCTGCAGCCGCGAGCGGGCGGCCGGCTCGGGGGCGCCGATGCGGTAGCGCTTGCCGAGCTGCTCGGCGCGCAGCACCACGGGCGGCGGATCGGGGCGATCCGCCGGCTTTGTGGCGCGGCCGGACTCTGTGGCGCGGCCGGACTCTGTGGCGCGGCCGGACTCTGTGGCGCGGCCGGACTCT
>CAYFWA010000363.1:1403-2552 GCA_964346625.1 uncultured Myxococcales bacterium | reverse complement strand
TGTGGCGCGGCCGGACTCTGTGGCGCGGCCGGACTCTGTGGCGCGGCCGGACTCTATGGCGCGGCCGGACTCTGTGGCGCGGCCGGGCCGGGATGCGTGTCTGGTGCTCGACTCCACCCGCATTTCCCGCTTCCCCCTCACACCAGATCCGCCGCGTTGCGTTCCACGCGGGAGTAGAGCCAGAGGCCGCCGCCGAGCAGCGTCAGGGAGACCGCCACCGACAGGGCGAGGGCCGGGCCGTGCAGGGGCGCGCCGTACAGGGCCCAGCGGAAGCCGTCCACCGCGCCCACCAGGGGGTTGAGCCCGTAGACCGTGCGGGCCTCGGGGGCGAGCAGGGAGCTCGGGTAGGCCAGGGGGGTGGCGAACAGCAGCACCCAGGTGAAAAAGGGCAAGGTGTTGCGCAGGTCGCGTAGATGCACGGTCAACGCGCCGAGCAGCAACCCCAGGCCCAGGGCGGTGATCAGGGACAGCGCGACGAAAAGGGGCGCGAGCAACACGGTGATTCGGGGCGCGATGCCGTAGAAGGCCATGAACCCGGCGAGCAGGCTGGTGGCCACGGCGAAGTCCACCAGGCCCACCACGATGGCGGAAAGCGGCAGCACCAGCCGCGGAAACCAGATCCGGCTGATGAGGTAGCCGTGACCCACCAGGGAGCCGGCGGCGCGGCCGAAGCCCGTGGAAAACACCGTCCAGGGCAGCAGCCCCGCGTAGACGAACAGGGGGTAGGGGATGCCCCCGGCCACGTGGCGCTCGAGCCCTCCGAGCCGCCCGAACAGGATGGAGAACACCGCCGTGATGGTGGCGGGCTGAAACACCACCCACGCCGCGCCGAGCACGGTCTGCCGGTAGCGGACCTTGACGTCGCGCCAGACCAGGAAGCCGAGCAGCTCGCGGTAGGACCACAGCTCCCGGAGCTGGTGGTGCAGGGGCGTCGGCGCCGGCGAGAGCACCCGGTCGAAGCCGTCCCAGCGCGCCGCTGGTGTGGGGGAGGGGGCTGGCGGGTCAGCGGAGGGAGCGGTTTTGTCAGAGGGATCCCGCAGAGACGGGGCGTCTGCACTGCCCGCCTGGTTCCGCGCGCGCGGGCTGCGCGAGGGGTCCGGCGCGCTCGGGCCGCCCGACTCGTCCGGCGCGCCCGGCCCTCTCGACTCG
>CAYFWA010000363.1:0-1303 GCA_964346625.1 uncultured Myxococcales bacterium | reverse complement strand
CGTCCCGCGCGTCCGGCGCGCTCGGGCCGCCCGACTCGTCCGGCGCGCCCGGCCCGCTCGACTCGTCCGGCGCGCCCGGCCCGCTCGACTTGTTCCGCGCGTCCGCCACGCCGCTACTCGTCTTCGTCGCGGCGCCCCAGCAGCTCGGCCTGGTGGTGGGTGCGCAGCGCGTCGATGATGTGCTGGATGTCGCCGTCCATCACGCCCGTGAGGTTGCGCCAGGTCTGGGGGATGCGGTGGTCGGTGACCCGGTCCTGGGGGAAGTTGTAGGTCCGGATCTTCTCGGAGCGATCGCCGCTTTTGACCATGGAGCGGCGCTCGGCGCTCCGCTCGTCGTGCTGGCGCTGCTGCTCAATCTCGAGCAGGCGGGACTTGAGCACCTTCATGGCCTTGGCCTTGTTCTTGTGCTGCGACTTCTCGTCCTGGCAGATCACCACCATGCCCGTGGGCACGTGGTGGATGCGCACCGCGCTGTCGGTGGTGTTCACGCTCTGGCCCCCCGGGCCGCCCGCGCGCATGACGTCGATCTTGAGATCCGCCTCGTCGATCTTGATGTCCACGTCCTCGGCCTCGGGCAGCACCGCCACCGTGGCCGCCGAGGTGTGGATGCGGCCCTGGGACTCGGTGGCCGGGACCCGCTGGACGCGGTGGACGCCGCTTTCGAACTTGAGCTCGCTGTAGACCGCACGGCCCTCGATGAGGGCGATGACCTCCTTGAGGCCGCCGCGGCCGCTCTCCGAGGAGGTCATCAGCTCCACCTTCCAGCTCAGCCGCTCGGCGTAGCGGCTGTAGAGGCGGAACAGCTCGGCGGCGAACAGCGTCGCCTCCTCGCCGCCGGTGCCGGCGCGGATCTCGAGCAGGATGTTCTTCTCGTCGTTGGGATCGGCGGGCAGCAGCAGGATCTGGATGCGCTCTTCGCGCTGGGTCAGATCCGCGCGCAGCCGCGCGACCTCGGCTTCGGCCAGCTCCCGCATCTCCGGGTCGGGATCGCTCTTCATCTCCTGGGCGTCTGCCAGCTCCTGCTCGGCCTCCTGGTAGGCCCGCCACTGAGTCACGAGCTCGGCGAGCTCGGCGTGCTCCTTGGTCAGCCGCAGGTACTCGTCGCGCCGGCCGGCCAGATCGGGATCGCACAGACGCTCGTTGAGCTGATCGTGGCGTGCCTCCACGTCCTGCAGCTTCTGGCGCATCCGTTCATCGAGCATGATCACCTACCTATATACCAAAGCTGCTCGACGGTCGTCGAGCGTTGCCCCTCTCGCCTCGCCCCTCTCGCCTCGCCCCTCTCGCCTCGCCCCTCTCGCCT
>CAYFWA010000362.1:1434-6990 GCA_964346625.1 uncultured Myxococcales bacterium | reverse complement strand
CTGCCAATGTCCGAGCTCATCGCCAACGTCCACCCCAAAAAGCCCGTGCGCACGGCCGCGGAGAAGTGCGAGCAGCGGGCCAAGAAGTACCTGTCCAAGCTCAAGCTCAACCGCAAGCTCTTCGACGCGGTGAAGGCCGTGGACACCCAGGGGCTCGACGATGCCACGAAGCGGTTCGTCGAGCACCTGCTGCGTGACTACCGACGCGCCGGCGTGGACCAAGACGAGAAGACCCGGGCCAAGCTGGCCAAGCTCGACGAGCGCATGGTGAAGCTCGGCCAGACCTTCGGCCGCAACATCCGGGAGGGAAAGCGCAGCCTGAAGGTCAGCGCCAAGGAGCTCGAGGGCATGCCCGCGGACTGGATGAAGGCCCACCAGAAGAAAAAGTCCGCTGACGGTAAGATCACGGTGACCACCGATTACCCCGACTTCTTCCCGGTGCAGTCCTACGCCGACAGCGAGGGGCTGCGGCGCAAGCTCTATCACGAGTTTCTCAACCGGGCCTACCCCGCAAACGTGAAGATCCTCAAGGAGCTGCTGCAGACCCGCCACGAGTACGCCACCACCCTGGGCTACTCGGACTGGGCGGCCTACAACGCCGAGGACAAGATGGTGAAAAAGAAGGAGGTCATCGCCCGGTTCATCGACAAGGTGGCCAAGCTGGCCCGCCCGAAGATGAAGGCGGATCTCAAGGAGCTGCTGGCCCGCAAGAAGAAAGACCATCCCAAGGCCACGCGAGTGGGGCACTGGGACCGGTTCTACTACGTCAAGAAGATCCAGTCCGAGCGCTTCGGCGTGAAGCCGGACGAGGTGCGGGCGTACTTCGACTTCCCCAAGGTCAAGGCGGGGTTGATGGACATCGCCCAGAAGCTGTGGGGGGTGACCTTCAAGCGCAACGCGCAGGCGCGGGTCTGGCATCCCCGGGTGGAGGCCTACGACGTCTACGACGGCGAGGAGCGCATCGCGCGCTTCTACCTGGACTCCCACCCCCGCAAGGGCAAGTACGGCCACGCCGCCGAGTTCCCCATCTACAGCGGCGTCACGGGGGTGCAGCTCCCGTCGGCGTCCCTGGTGACCAACTTCCCCGATCCCGCCAAGACCGACGGCGGGCCGGCGCTCATGGAGCACAACCAGGTGACCACCTTCTTCCACGAGTTCGGTCACCTGATGCACCAGCTCCTGGCGGGCAAGCACCAGTGGGTGAGCCAGTCGGGCATCAACTGCGAGTGGGACTTCGTGGAGGCGCCCTCCCAGATCATGGAGGAGTGGGCCTTCAACGCCAAGGTGCTGAGCCGCTTCGCCAAGCACCACGAGACCGGCAAGCCCATCCCCGCGAAGCTGGTGCGCAAGATGCGGGCCGCCGACGAGTTCGGCAAGGGCGTCCACGTCATGCGGCAGATGTTCTACGCGGCGCTTTCGTACACCTACCACAGCCAGGATCCCAAGGGGATGGACCTGAAAAAGACCCTACTGCAGGTGCAGAAAAAATACAGCCCCTACCCCTACCAGAAAAACACCTACCCCTACGCCAACTTCGGACACCTCAACAGCTACAGCTCCATGTACTACACGTACATGTGGTCCCTGGTGCTGGCCAAGGACCTGTTCACGCGGTTCGCCAAGGCCGGGCTCATGGATCCCAAGACAGCCAAGGAGTTCCGCGAGCTGGTGCTAGAGCCCGGCGGGGCCAAGGACGCCGCGGAGATGGTGAAGGCCTTCCTGGGCCGGACCTACTCCTTCGAGGCCTACCGCAAGTGGCTGGAGCGATGAAGCAGAATCGCTCCCCGGCTCACGCGCGCTTGAGGTAAACCCGCCCCGTATACCAGCTCACCACCAGCAGAACGATCCAGAGGACGCTCACGGCGGCGATCAGGAGCCACATCACGGGGTAGGTGGGGCTCGCGCGGAGCAGGAGCACCAGGCCAACGGTGACCACCCCCGCGCCGAACAGGGCGACGAGGGAGCCGTAGCGCCAGGGCTTGCCCTGAGCGCGGGCGCTCCAGCAAAAGCCCGTGAAGTAGGTCCAGCCGGTGCCGAGGGTGATTAGCACCACGGTGGCGGTGCCGGCGAAGGCCGCCGGCGTGGGGATCAACGCCAGGGTCAGCACCACCAGGGCGAGATCCACGAAGCTGCGATGCTCGCGGCCCGCGGCGTCCACCCGCCGGATGGTGTAGACCCGCACGAAGGCGCGCGCGGCCCGGCGGCCGTAGCCGAGCACGATGAGCACGAACACGGCCCATCCGGCCCACACGATCCACTGGGCCACCGAAAAGCCCATCCACCCCACGTCGGGAAAGGCCCAGTGCAGAAAAACGAACAGGGCCGCCACCTGCTGCACGAAGGTCTTGAACCGGCCGGCCTGGCCGGTGTGGATGGGCACCCGCACCTCGTTGGCTTCGATCCGCAGGGCCGAGACGAACAGCTCCCGCAGCACGATGGCGCCCAGGGCCCAGGCGTGGAAGGCCCCGTGAATGGTGAGGAACGCGAACAGGCCCAGGGTGACGAGCTTGTCCGAGATCTGGTCGAGGAAGGCCCCCAGGGTGGAGACCCAACCGTAGCGCTTGGCCAGAAAGCCATCCAGCCGATCGGTGAGCGCCGCGATCACCATGGCCACCAGCCAGGGCGCCGACCAGGTCCCGTCCTGCTGGTATTGCCGCCCGAGGCTGTACAGGCCGGCGAACACCACCACCACGCGCGCCACGCAGATGGCGTTGGGGAGCTGATGCAGGCCGATCCAGGATCGCCGCGCGCCCTCGCGGCCCGCGGCCGCGCCACCCGCTCTCCGCCTTTGACGCCCTTGCCGCGCCGCCTGCCCCGCCTGCGAGCGATCGGCCTGCGAGCTATGGGAGTGAGCAATGCTCACGACTGAGTCACCGAAAGCTGAGTCACGGAGTACGAATCCACCACGAGAGGTAACACCGATGGCGCGGGAAGGCCAGGGCCTCGATTGCACGAGTCGGAATCGGGAGCCGACCCGGAGCGCCGCCTCAGGGGCAGCGGAAGGGATCGTTCTTGCCGAAATCCAGCACGAGATACTCCTTGTGCAGCCCGTCGAGCACCAGGGAGAAGCTCACCTTCCGCGCCGGCGGCAGCACCTGGGAAAAGGACACCCACCGCCCCCGCTTCAGCCCCAGAGACGGCCCCCAGCTCTCGTTGAGGAAAAACCGCGCCTTGCGCGCCTTGCGTGCGTGGGCCTTGGCCTCTCCGGTGAGCACCCGCTGGCGCACGCCGAGGGTCCGGATGTCCGCCTGGATGTCCAGGATCCGGCGACAAGTCGGGTGGTAGGCGATCCGGTTCGCCCGGGTCCGGCCGCCCGGCTGCACGTCTACGTGGGCGCACACCAGCGGGGTCTGGTTTCCCACCTTCACGGCGAAGCCGTAGCGCACCCGCGACTGGATCTTCCGGGGAAGATCCGTGGTAAACCCGTGCGGCGTCCCGCGACCGCTGCCCCCACCGCCGCCGCCCGTAGCGGGGACGTCCCCCGCGAACTTGCGTCCTCGCCAGGCCTTGATCTCCAGACCGCCGGTGGTGCGCAGCGTCACCCGCAGCCGCCGCACCCGCTGCCGACGCGTCTTTACCCCGAGCTTGCGGAAATCGATGTCGTTGGCGCCGAAGAGCTGGGTCCCGATCCACACCGTGGCCCCGCCGCGCCGGGTCGCCGCCACGCCCACGCCGATGCGGGTGACCTTGGGATCCACCATGTTGCGGTAGTGACCCGGGCTCTTTTTCCAGGACTCGAACATGGCCTGGGCCGGATCCGCGTATCCGGAGATCATCCCGATGTTCTCGGACACGAAGGGGTCCAGATAGCCCGCGTGGCAGGCCCGTTGCCGCGGCTGGCGCCAGGCGGCCACGGGCGAGGTGTGGTGGTAGTACCCCTTGTCGATCATCTCCCGGGTGTGCTGCCGCGCCCCCACCCGCAGCCGCTCGTCCTGGCTCAGGGAAGACAGCCCGCGTTGACGGCGCAGCTCGTTGACCAGCTTGACGATGGCGTCCTCGTGGGCCCGGTGCCCCTTGAAGCGTCCCTTCGGCCAGGTGGGCGAAAAGCGCCAACGCCCCTTCGCCGGTATTCGGGCGCCAGCGCCGGCGCCCGAGGCCGCGCCGCGTCTCCCGCGGTCCGCGGCGTCGCGATCGACGCGGCCGTTGCCCGCCTCCCTGGCCGGGTCACCATCCGCGGGCGAGGCCACGGCCGAGCGGCCCGGGGCCGCCGTGGGCTGGCAGGCGAAACCCAGCAAGCCGATGGTCAAAAACACAGCAAAAAGCGGACGCCCCGGCGGACGCAGGGATTCGTTTCGGTCTGGGCGCAGGAGATGCACGAAGGGTAGGCGGGGCGCGGCGCGGTGGTGGCTCATGCGATTCCTTCCTCGAAGAGCTCGGGACGGCCGAGCGGCCCGGTGATCCGGGCGCCTATCGTTTAGACTGGCCTCGTCCGGAAAAACGTCAATCGCATTGTGCGCGGAACAAAAACCTACTGAGGCAAGGGGAGACGAGAGGGTGGGCTACAACCCGGTATCGTGGTCGATGAACACCCAGGGGATCCCGAAGTTCTCCTCGAGGTGCCGGGCCACGGCCCGCACGCCGAAGCACTCGGTGGCGTAGTGCCCGGCCAACGCGAGGTTGATCCCGCGCTCCTCGGCCTCGAAGTAGTGGCGGTGGCTGGCCTCGCCGGTGAGCAGGGCCTGGCAGCCCGCGCGGGCGGCCTCCTCGATGAACGCCGCGCCCCCCCCGGTAACCACGGCGAAGCGCCGGATCCGCTCCGGCCCGGTGGGCAGCGGCTGGCAGGGCTCCCCCACGGCCTCGTCGATGCGCTTGACCCACTTTTGCCACGGCAGATCACAGTCCACGCAGTAGCCCAGGGGCCGCCCCTGGTGCTCGCCAAAGCGCGCCCCCTCGTCCGGGGTGAAGCCCAGCGCCCGCACCAGCTCGGCGTTGTTGCCCAGCTCGGGGTGCGCGTCCAGCGGCAGGTGGCACCCGTAGACCGCGAGGTTGCCCTCCATGGCCGCGGCCAGCCGCCGATAGCGGGGCCCGGTAAAGGGCCGCAGCTCCCCCCAAAGCAGGCCGTGGTGCACCAGCAGCAGCTCGGCGCTTTCCCCGCCCGCCTCCTCCAGGGTGAACCGGCAGGCGTCCACCGCCACGGCCAGCTTGTTGATGCGGCCCATGGGCGTCGCCGCCTGGTCGTCGGGCGCCGCCCGCCGCTCGAGCTGCAGCCCGTTGAAGGCGCCGGGGTAGTCTTCGTAGCTTTGGATGTCGAGCGTCCCGTCCAGATACGCCACCAGCTCCTCGAGGGTCATGCAGACCTCCTGTTGCAGGGCCTGTTTTGGGCCTTCGTCACGAGCCGGCACCATACCGCAGCCCCCGTGCGGACGCCAACGTCATGACCGTCTCACTCACCCCACCCCCGGGGATCACACCCGATCGGCGCCCTGGTGCCGGGTGCGAGAAAGGACCCAGGATTGACGCGGTGGACGCGAGGCGGTGGACGCGAGACGGTGGACGCGACGCGGTGGACGCGACGCGGTGGACGCGACGCGGTGGACGCGACGCGGTGGACGCGAC
>CAYFWA010000362.1:225-1334 GCA_964346625.1 uncultured Myxococcales bacterium | reverse complement strand
GCGGTGGACGCGAGTCCCGCTGGGTACTACCATGAGGGCCCATGCTGTGTGCTGGAGCCAGCGTCACCTTCGCGGTGGCCCTCGCGGTGGTCCTGCCAGCCCGGCCTCCGGTGTCCGCCCGGCCAGGCGGCCGGGCGGTGGCGCCCCTGCCTCCGGCCTGGACCGCGGCCAGCCTGGCCAAGCCCCACGCGGGGCGCTCGGTGCCCGAGGGCTTCGCGGCCGGGGAGCAGAAGGTCCGCCCGGCGGCGGAGCGGGGGGGCGTGGCCTGCCTGCGGGAGCTGCGGCGGCTGGGCATCCCCTTCAAGGTGGCCAAGCCCACCCGGGGGGTGGCCACCCCGGTGGTCGTCACCGGGCGAATCCGCGGCCTCAAGCTCACGCCCATGTGGGGGCCCAAGCCAGCCTTGATGGACTGCCGCTTCGCGCTCACGCTCTATCGCATCGCTCCGACGGCCCTGCGATTCCAGTTCGACGAGTGGCGCTACTCCAGCGTGTACTCCTACCGGCGAGTGGACGGGACCTCGCACCTGAGCCGGCACGCCTTCGGCCTCGCCATCGACGTGTTCGAGCTCCGCGGGCCGGGGGGGCTGGTGGCCAACGTGAAGGATGACTGGGTCAAGGCCCCCGGAAGGAAGGGCCGGTGCGTCGGCCCTGTGCACGACCGCAAGGCCAGGTTGATGCGCGCTCTGGTGTGCGCCCTGGAGAAGACGCGCAAGCTCCACCTCATCCTGACGCCGGACTCGGACTACGCCCACCGGGACCACTTGCACATCTCCGGCCCCAAGCCCGGCGAGAAAGCGCACCCTCGCTATCGGTACGCCGGCCGGCGCATGGGCAGCGCCCAACGCTGGCGGCGCCGCCTGCGCTACCAGCGGCTGCGGCGAAAACGCCGGCTGCGACGCAAGCGCCGGCTGCGGCGAAGGCGCAACCTGCAGCGAAGGCGCCGGTTGCAGCGAAGGCGCAACCTGCAGCGAAGGCGGCCCCGTCGTCGCGAGCGCGCACGGCCTCGCCCCCCCGCGCGCCCTCGACCGGGTGTGTGACCTCGTTCGCGACCGCAACCTCGTTCGCGACCGCAACCTCGTTCGCGACCGCAACCTCGTTCGCGACCGCAA
>CAYFWA010000362.1:0-125 GCA_964346625.1 uncultured Myxococcales bacterium | reverse complement strand
CCTCGCTCGCGAACGCAACCGCGCTCGCGCTCCTTTTTGCCCAGGCGAGAGCCTTGGCGCGCGCCCACCCATAAGGGCTCGCGCAAGAATAACTTCGGCATTCGGCCGCCGATCCATCAATTCTG
>CAYFWA010000361.1:0-6992 GCA_964346625.1 uncultured Myxococcales bacterium | reverse complement strand
GCCGGGCGCCTCGACGCCCTGACTTGCAGACCTTATTTTGACCCGCTCCCTTACGGTGTGAGGGGTGGAGACACGGAAGTCGCCGGACTACGGGGACTGTCGGGTGCGGACCGCGTAGGAAAATCGTGGACAAACGCCCAGAAGCAACTAGGGTGGTTATTGGTTGATCGTTAGTTTTCACGCAAGATAATGAATGATTATACGATAATGAATGATTATGCGATAGAGTCTATCCCATTCGCCTCGCGGGCACGCCCCGGCTCCGGGGCTGGGGAGGTGCCGAGCCCGATGCGCTCACCGCCTCACAGGCTCCGCGTGGACTCTCTGGTCCGCGGGCCTCGCGTCCGGCGGTGGGTTTTTTCGCGAGGCCCGGCCCGGGGGCTACTCGCGGCCGGGCTGCTGCTGGGGGCGGTGCTGCTGCCCGGAGGCTGCCTGGTGGACGGGGAGTGCTACGGCGACGTGGACTGCGAGGGCGGCCGGATCTGCCTGGGCGGCCAGTGCGTCTGGGAGTGCACCGGGGACGACGACTGTCCGGGCTGTCGCCGCTGCGTGGATCGGCGCTGCACCCAGTGCTGCCGCGACAGCGACTGCTCGGCCGACCAGTACTGCGAGGACGAGACCTGCCTGCCGGCCCCCGGGTGTCTGACCTGCGGCGAGCTTCCCCACGGCGTGGGCGAGTGCCTGCACGGCATCTGCATCGTGGCCGGCTGCGAGGAGGGCTGGCACGACGCCAACGCCGACGCGGCCGACGGCTGCGAGTACGCCTGCACCCCGGCCCCGGATGCGGTGGAGACCTGCAACGCCACCGACGACGACTGTGACGGGCGGATCGACGAGGACTTCAACCTGGCCCGCGACCCGGCCCACTGCGGGGAGTGCAACCACCAGTGCCCCACGCCGGAGCACGCCAGCCCGGTGTGCGCCGGCGGGCAGTGCGTCTTCGAGTGCGAGGCGGGCTGGTACGACAACGACGGCCAGGCGGAAAACGGCTGCGAGGCCGACACCTGCAGCCCCACGGCTGGCGGACAGGAGATCTGCGACCTGCGCGACAACGACTGCGACGGACAGGCCGACGAGGAGATCGACAAGCAGAGCACGCAGTCGTGCGGGCCGCTTTGCGCGCAGTGCGACTTCGCCCACGCCGCGGCCGCTTGCGTGGGCGGCGCCTGCGTGATGGGCGCCTGCGACGAGCACTGGCACAACTGGGACGGGCGGGTAGAAAACGGCTGCGAGGCGCACTGCGAGCCCACCGAGCCGCCGGACGAGATCTGCGACGAGGTGGACAACGACTGCGACGGGCAGGTGGACGAGAACCTGCGCTGTGACTGCCCCGCGGGGATGGTGCTGGTGCAGAGCGCGTTCTGCATCGACCGCTACGAGGCCTCCCGCCCGGACGCCACGGCCCAGTCCCTCGGCCAGGACACCTCGCACGCGACCTCGCGCCCCGGGGTGATGCCCTGGCGGGGGGTGAGCCTGCAGCAGGCCGCGGACGCCTGCGCCGCGGCGGGCAAGCGGCTGTGCACCCCGGCCGAATGGGAGCAGGCCTGCCGGGGCCCGGATCAGACCACCTACTGCTATGGAGACACCTACGAGGAGCAGACCTGCAACGGCATCGACGCCTTCTGGCCGAACTTCCACATCACCCCCACCGGGGAGTTCCCCGAGTGCACCAACGAGTACGGCGTGCTCGACATCAACGGAAACATCTGGGAACGGGTGCAGGGCGGCGCGGGCCGCGGCGGGGCCTACAACTGCTCGGACTCCGAGGCCCTGCACCGCTGCGACTACGTGGCGAGCTGGGGCTCGGACCCCATCGCAAACTTCGGCTTCCGCTGTTGCCAATGAGGTCTGCCCATCCGCCCGCATTTGGTGGCGGAGTAGGAGGATTTTCACGAGCTCGACGCAGCAGATCCGCGGCGGGAACCCATCGCCGATGAGCGATGCGGCAGCCCAAACGCGTCCTTCCCACCGCGAATCCGGGCTCGGATTCCCACGCTGGGAGCACCGATGAGCACCAAAGACGCCACCGACGAAAAGACCGCCCGCCGCGCCTCCGCCGGAGGGCGGCCCTGGTGGCTGGCCGCGCTGCGGCGGGGCGGCCTGGAGATCGCCAAGGCCGTGGCCCTCACCGCGCTCACGGCGGGGCTGGCCCTGGCGGTCAACGCTGCTCGTGGCAAAGAGGGTGGGGGGATCCCGCTGGTGGCCCGGGCCCCCTACGACATCTACACCGACTGCCCGGAGATGGACGCCCGGATCCCGAAGCTCACGGTCAAGGAGCTGCCCACCCGCTCGCCCCACGTGATCTACGTGGACGCCCGATCCGCCTCCAAGTACCTGGAGGGTCACATCCGGGGGGCGCGGTCCATGCCCATGTACGGCACCCACCCCAACGCTCCGAGCGGGCTGGAGTTTCTGCGCGGCAAGCCCGGCCGCTTCGTGGTGGTCTACGGCGCCGACGAGATGCAGTCCGCGGTGCACCTGGCCTCCTGGCTGCGCCAAAAAGGCATCCGGGGGGTGCACCTGCTCGAGGGGAACCTGGCGGCCTGGCGCAAGGCGGGCAGGCCCGTGCGAAGCGCACAGATCCCGAAAATCGACCCGCTGCGGGCCCAGTCGCTCCATCGGGCGATCTACGCGGACGCCCGACCCAAGGTCCAGTACGAGACCGGGCACCTGCCCGGAGCGCGGTCGGTACCCTTCAACGGGCTGGTGCCGCCCGAAAAGAAGGCCTTCGCCCGCCTGCTGCGGGTGAGCAAAAAGGGGGGGCGGCCGGTGGTGGTCTATGGCGTGGAGGCCGTGGACGAGGAGCTGGCCGATCCCGCGAATCCCCAGGAGCCCCGGGACGTGGGTCGGCTGCTCGCCGCCGAGCTCGAGGCCCTGGGCGCCGAGAACGTCTTCTGGCTGCCCGGGGGCGTGACGGCCTGGCGCAAGGCCGGGGGACGGCTGCGGCCGCGCTCCGGCGCTACGGCCTCGCCCCGGCGCCCCGGGCCAGCCGCGGGGGCGGCCCCCGCGGACCCCCGAGCGCCCGTCCCCGCGGACGCCGAGGCCGCGCCGGGCCCCAGGAGGCGACGATGATCGAGGCCCGCTCCCGCCCCGCCCAGGCCCTGGTGACGTTCTGGAGCCACCCGGCCCACCACTGGATCGCCCTGCCCTGCCGGATCTGGGTGGGCACGGTGTACATCCTGGCGGCCTGGCACAAGATCCTCTACCCGACCCAGTTCGCCCTGTCGGTGGCCACCTACCAGATCCTACCCCTGGAGTACATCAACGCCATGGCCCTCGTTTTGCCGTGGCTGGAGCTGGTGGCGGGCCTCGCGCTGATCCTGGGCCTGTGGACCCGCGCCGCCGCCCTGTGCATGGTGGGGATGACCGTGATGTTCATCGTGGCGCTGGTGATCGCCATCGAGAACCAGGTGCAGATGACCTCGTGCGGCTGCTTCGCCCCGGAAGCCGAGGCCGCGATGAAGACCATCGGGTGGGACTACGTCTACCGGGATGTGGGCTACCTGGTGGCCGCCTCGTACGTGGCGCTGTTCGATCCCGGTCGCCTGGGCCTCGACGGCCTGTGGCAGCGCTGGCGCGAAAGGCGCCAGGCCCCACCGACTCTCCCCGCGGCCCAGCCGGCGGGGGACCGGACGGAGAACCGGACGGAGAACCAGACGGAGAACCGGGCGGAGGCCTCGGACCACGACCCGGACAACGACCCGTCGGGAAAGACCCCTTCGCCGGGCGAGGCGGCGGCGAAGCGCGACGAACGCAGCGAGGAGGAGACATGATTCGATCCCGAACCATCCTGGCGCTGGTGCTGGCCGCGGCCGGGCTGACCTGGGCGGTGACCTCGGTCAACGCCGGCACCGCCATCCGCTGGAACCGCGTGCTCGGCGCCAAGCCCAGCGCGCTGAGCAGCGAGGACCGGGCCCGGGCCGCCCGGCTCATGCGCAAGATCACCGTGTACTACGGCTGCAGCGACACCGTGGCCCGGTGCCTGGTGAGCGACCCGCAGTGCCAGACCGCCCGGCGCATCGCCGGGCTCATCGTGCGCATGGTGAAAAAGGGGCGCTCGGACGCCCGCATCAAGGACGAGGTGAAAAAGCGCGGCCTGTCGGCCCACCCCTTCAAGCGCCACAAGTTCAACCTCAAGCACCGGCCGCGCTTCGGCGCCCCCGCGGCCAAGGCCAAGGTGACCATCGTGGAGTTCGCCGACTTCGAGTGCCCCTTTTGCCGGGTGATCTCGCCCCAGATCAAGCGGGCGGTCAAGGAGCTGCAAGGTCGCGGCGTCTCCCTGGTCTACAAGCACTTCCCGGTGAGCTCCCACCCGCAGGCCGTGCGGGCGGGCCGGGCCGCCTACGCGGCGCACAAGCAGGGCCGGTTCTGGGACTACCACGACCTGCTTTACAAGATGGCGCCGCGGCTCGAAAAGGCCCAGCTCGAGGCCTACGCCAAAACAATGGGTCTGAAGATGACGCAGTTCCGCAAGGTGCGCGACGGCCGCCGCAGCCGCCTGGTGCTGGCGGCCGACAAGCGCGAGGGCCTGCGGGCCGGCGTCAAGGGCACCCCGACGTTTTTCATCAACGGCAAGCTGTATCAGGCGCGCAAGGACTACACGGAGCTGCGCGACCGCCTGCTGGAGGAGCTGCACCTGGTGGCCGGCGGCCGCTGAGCCGCGACGCCGCGGACCCGGGGGCTCGCCGCGCGGCGCAGCGGGCAAAAAGGCAAAAGGGCCACGAGGCTGGACGCCCGACGTCGCGGGCTTTCCCGCAGACGAGGCCGAGCAAACGAGGCCGAGCAGACGAGGCCGTGCAGACGAGGTCGTGCAGACGAGGCCGAGCAGACGAGGCCGAGCAGACGAGGTCGTGCAGACGAGGCCGAGCAGACGAGGCCGTGCAGACGAGGTCGAGCAGACGAGGTCGAGGTTTTCATGCCAGGACTTGCATCGAAAGCGAAGCGCGGCTCTTCGTGCCTCCCCGCCGTGCGGGCCCCGCTGGCCGCCCTGGCCGCGCTCACCGGGATCGCCGCCGCGCTAGCCGCGCCGCGGAGCGTCCGCGCGGCCCCCGGCGCCGCCTCGACCGCAGCCCCCCGCGCCACGCGGCCCCGAGACCGACCCGCCGCCCGGCCCCGAGACCGACCCGCCGCCCGGCCCCGAGACCGACCCGCCGCCCGGCCCCGAGACCGACCCGCCGCGCGCCCGGGCTCGAAGGCCAGGCAACCGGGAGCGCGGCCCTCGGCGCGCCGCGCCGCGGGAGCGGCGGCCGACCCGGCGCAGGTGCCCCTGCGCTTCGCCGAGGCGCGGCTGGCGGCAGACGCCGGAGACCGCAAGGCGGTGATCCGGCTGTGCACGGCGGTGCTGAAGGCGGATCCGGGCCACCTCGGGGCGCGCCACCTGCGAGGGGTGACCTACGTGGCCGAGGGCCGCTGGGCCGAGGCGGAGCGAGACCTGATGCGCGTCGCGTCGCGCCGCCCCCGGGACGCAGCGCTCCAGCACCTGCTGGCCCGCGCCCTGCTGGCGCAAAAGAAGTGGATGTGGGCGGCCCGCCGCTACCGACGCGTGCTGCAGCTCCAGCCGAAAAACGGGGAGCTGTGGCTGGCCTACGGCTACGCGCTGTACAAGCTCGGCGAAAAGGAGCTGGCCCGCGAGGCGCTCGCCAAGACCCGCAAGCACGGGGACGCCGCCGCCGCCAACGCCGCGCGGGTGCTCGAAGCGATCCTGCTGCAGCAGCAGGGCAAGCTGCGCTCGGCGCGCCGGCTGGCCGGCGAGGTCCGGGGGCCCGCGCGGGGCGCGGCCGAGCGGCTCACCCGCCTCATCTACGGCGCCGAGGGCCGCGCCGCCCGGGGGCTGGACCTGTCCTTTACGGTCGGCTCCGGATACGACAGCAACGTCTCCATGGACCCGGCCGACGCCCGCGGCTCGGGATCGATGGGCTGGATGTTCCAGCTCGGCGGCGGCCTGCGGTGGCGCGCCTTCACCTGGGGCCGTCACCGGGTGGGAGTGGACGCCGCGCTGCACCGCACCTTCGCGGTGAACTTCTGGGACGAGGGCGGCTGCGTGCCGGACTACTCCACCCTCGTGGGGGCGGTGACGCCCTACTATGCGGTGCGCTTCGCCACGGGACGGGTGGATCACGAGCTGCGGCTCGCCTACCGGGGGCAGGTCATCACCCTGGACGGCGACTGCACCGACGAGGGGTCGCTGTACGTGTTTTCCGAGTCCCACCAGGGCGCGCTGGACTGGGAGCTGCGCTGGACGGATCGCTGGGCCACCCACCTGTCGCTGGACCTGGGCTACGACCTGTACCACCAGCAGGTGCGCGACCAGCTCGCCATGGCCTTCCAGATGGGCCAGGAGCTATATTTCTTCGGGCGCCGGATGAAGCTCTACCCCTTGCTCCGCGTGAGCTATGGCCACGCCCGGGGCGACTGGTGGACCGCGGTCTCGGTGCGACCCGGCATCGCGGTCTCGGCGCTTTTACCGGGCAAGGTGGACCTGGTGGGCGTAGTCAGCGGCGAGGTCTCGCACCACCCGGACTCGGCCGACTACTACCTGTGGCAGGCCGACGATCACCGCACGGACTGGATTCTGCGGCTCCGGCTGAGCGTGGGACGCGCCTTCACCTCCTGGCTGCGCGGGGATCTGTCCTACCGCTACCGGCTCAACCACTCCAACGCCCGGGTCTGGGACTATCAGCGCCATGAGCTCGGATTCACCCTCACCGCCACGGTCGGGCTGCTCGGAGGAGACGCCGACGCCAAAAAGGCGCAGCCCCCGCGCCGGACGTCCCCTCGGGAGCCCCCTCGACGGGACCCATGACCGGAGTCACGCCATGACCGCTACCTCTTTGTCCGTACCCGTCCAGGGGGGATGTCCCATCCCCCCTCGCCCCGAAAAAGCGCGGTTTTTCGGGGCTCACCCCCAATCATCGCGCTTCGCGCCGCTGAAGGAAAAGGAGCCAGCTCGCCGTTTCGCGCCACTTCGGTCCTACGAGGCCCCTGAACGGTTA
>CAYFWA010000360.1:0-7009 GCA_964346625.1 uncultured Myxococcales bacterium | reverse complement strand
AAAAAAAAAGGGCGCCCGGCTGGCGGGCGCCCTGCTCGTGTCCATCGAGCGGGTCCGGCGGCTGGCTACCAGGGCCCGTCCACGCAGCAGTCGTTGTAGTCCTCGCAGGACGCGTCACAGTAGCAGCCTCCGGCGGAGTTGTAGCTGTGGGTCCCCACGAACCGGCACATGTCGTAGTGGTTGTACCCCTCGTCGCGGCTGGAGTCGCAGTCGGGGCTGCCGGACTGGTCCCCCGGCCAGGAGCTGATGTCGCTGCTGTCGTCGCCGTAGCACCAGAACTTGGAGCCGGGGCCCTTCTGGTGGCCGTTGCCGTAGACGAAGTTGGCCATCTGCACCCGAGTGTCGTCGTGGCAGTTGTGCCCGTCGTTTGAGAAGGCGTGGTAGTCGGTGCCGCAGCTCTGGATCTGCCAGCTCGGCTTGTAGTCCTCCCGGGCCTCGTAGTACTGCAAAAAGCACTTCTGGCCCATCTCGTAGGCGCAGCGCCCGTGGTTGCAGGAGTCGTGGACCTGGGCCCAGTAGCCGCGCCACTCGTAGAGGCGGGTGGCGCTGTGGCGGGCGATGACGGCGGTGGAGCCGTCGTGCACGGCGATGTAGTAGTAGTTGGAGCCGAAGGTCACCCAGTCGTCGCAGTCCCCGCCCTTGTCGTCTCCGTAGGCGACCTCGCCGGGCACCTCGCCCTCGGGGAAGACCCCGTCGTCCCGCTTGTGCTCCAGCATGCGCTGCTTGTGCTCGGCGTAAAGCGAGGCGGCCGTGAGGCCAAAGCCCCGCAGAGGGCGCGCCAGCGGCTCGAGCAGGGCCGCCCGCTCGGCGCCCAGCTCGGCGCGGAGCTGCGCATCCATGGCCTGGGCGGCCGCGGTGGCGAGCTGGAACAGCCGCTCGTTGGACTCACGGGTGGGAGCGAGCGCGTTCCGGCGCTCGAGCTGCTCGGCCCACTTCGGCTCGAGCCAGTTGTCCCCGCCCCGCTGCGAATAGAAGATGTTGCCGTCATCGGCCACGAAGCGCGCGTCCACCTCGTAGCGCGGTGCCTGGGGATCCTGCTGGTACATGTCGGCCGTCCGCTGGCCACGCAGCGCCTCCAGGTAGATCACCGTGTCACCCTGCTTGTAGGCCATGGACAGGTGAGTGTCGTCGGCCTGCAGCACCGACAGGCCCTGCGGCAGGGCCTCGGTGTTGGCGGCGGGCTGCTGTTCCGTGCAACCCATAGCCAAGAGCATCGAAAGCGCGGTGAGTGAGGTGGCTAGCCGTTTCATTTTCTGTCTCCCTTGCCCATTGGTTGCGTGCGGTTGCGTGCGGGCGTGTATCCATTCGATTCGGCTGTCACAGTCTGCAAATTCAGCGCCTAACCATACACAAAGCACAAATGCATTCATTTTCAATAGGTTATGCCAGCACAGGAAAGCAGAGCGGGGACCGATAACTGTTCACTGTCTGAACGTCTTTGTTCAGTAATTGCACAACACGAAGATTTTCTCATTATTTCAGCTAGTTAAACACGAGCCGGACTGTTCAAACACTGAACACCTTCGGCTCCTGTCCCTATCTATCCGTTATTGTAGCTTATTTTCCGCCAGGGGCTTGCCCCGGAGTGGGGGCGTAACTCCAGTGCTCGCCCTCTCCGTGCTCTGCGCCTCGCGGGAGATGGCTTGCAGGGTACCTGGACCCGAGGTGGAGCCCTCAGGGTCCCCGCTCCACCACGCAGCGGCGCCGCCGACATCTGGGGACCACAGAGCCCTCCCCGGCTCCACCGGCGCAATGGACATCCGGGCACGACAGGCCGACGCACCGCCGCGCGATGTGCCGCCTCAGCCGGGCGAGGAAATCCCGGCGGTAGGCGCGCTCGCAGGGGGGACACGGCTCCGGGCAGCAGCGGCCATCCCGCAGGCAGCTCACCACGCAGTCCGCGTCTTCCGCGCACAGGTAGGCCGCCGGATCCGCGGGCCCCTTGATGAGGTGCGGGATCAGCCGCGGCTTGACGGCGTCGGGCCGGACGCGAGCCTGGGCGCCGGCCGGCTTCGAGGAGGAATCGTCGGACGATTCCCGATCCTTTTTTTGACAGCCGCCAACCGCCAACACGCCGAGCGCTGTCAGCGCGAAGGCCAGCGGGATCAGGGGCCGCAGGCGCACGAGCCTCGCATGGAAACCTCGTAACCGTTCAGGGGTCGCGTAGGACCGAAAACGCCATGAGCGGCAACGAGGCCACTTTCCCCGCAGCGGCGCGAAGCGCGGTGATTGGGGGTGAGTCCCGAAAAACCCCGCTTTTTCGGGGCGAGGGGGGATGGGACATCCCCCCCTGAATGTGTACGATATCTCGTAACCGTTCAGGGGTCGCGTAGGACCGAAAACGCCATGAGCGGCAACGAGGCCACTTTCCCCGCAGCGGCGCGAAGCGCGGTGATTGGGGGTGAGTCCCGAAAAACCCCGCTTTTTCGGGGCGAGGGGGGATGGGACATTCCCCTGAATGTGTACGATATCTCGCACCCAGCGCACGGCTCAGCGGGCCCGGGGATCGGGGGATGGGCGAGGATGGCGTTCCCGGTGAGGGGCG
This sequence comes from uncultured Myxococcales bacterium, assembly GCA_964346625.1. GTDB lineage: Bacteria > Myxococcota_A > Polyangia > HGW-17 > JAJRWW01 > CAYFWA01. The sequence goes on along the minus strand of CAYFWA010000360.1, from coordinate 4,464 downwards.
CCGGGACGCCGCCAGGGGTAGGCCTCACCGCCCCGATCCACGCTCAGGTCGTCGAAATGTCCCTGCTGCTCGAGGCGGAACAGGTCCTCGTCGGTGACGTACTCCCGACCGAGGACTTTGCGGGCCTTGAGGATCTTGGCCTTGAGCACCGGGTTGACCACCGGCTGGTGCCGATCCCGGGTGGGCAGCTCGGGGGGCCGCAGGATGGAGAAGCGGCCCTGCACCGGGTGGCCCTCCTCGGTGCGCCCCAGGAGCGTATACTCGATGGAGAACCGCTCGGGGTCTTCCTCGGTGTCCAGGCGCACCACAGTCTCGATCCCGCCTACCGGGATGACCTGGGTCCCCAGGACGCGCTGGGGGCTCACCTGCTCCGGGCTCGAAGACGAGCCTCGCTTGTCCACGTAGTGTGCGCTCTTGATGACCCGGGTGATCTGCACCGGGCCATGCCAGTGATGATTGATCCCCACCACCTGCTCCACCACCCCGTAATCGTCGAGCTGGGGAAAGCGGGGGTCCTTGGTGAAAAACAGGGTCACGATCCCCTTGTAGTGAAACTCCTCGAAGGCCACGTTCAGAAGCTGCACCGACGCGCGCCCCGCGAGGGTCCGCCCCTGCTTGTCGACGGCCTCGCAGCGCACCAGGAACTGGGAGTAGAGTCGATCCTGGCTCCGACCCGCGAAGCTGTGGGTCAAAAGCGGCTCGGTGGTCTCGGCGATCTCCCCGTCGCCGAACCACCAACGGTACCGCACCGGCTCGAAGGGCTTGTCCGCGGCCTTGTCGATGATCTTGGCCCAGAGCTCGTACTGATCCTCGGTGTTGGGAAGCTGTCGGAACTGAACCGCGAGCACCCGGGGCACCTTGCAGTCCTTGATGCGGAAGTAGGGGACCTTCACCCGGGTGGCCACGTTGTTGCGGCCAAAGACCGTGATGGTGCGCTCCACCGGCTCGTAATCGTCCTTGTCGCGCTTGTACGAGCGCAGCGGCACCGCCACGCCCGTGCCCGAGCCGATCTTGTAGTGCAGGTACTGATCGTCACGGTGCCCCGGGGTGTGGGCCTTGACCGTGACGAGGTTCTCCTCCCCCTCGCACACCTCGGTCTTCTCCAGGATGATCTCGTCGATGATGGGCTTTTCCGGAGGCGCGCCCCGAAACGCCGGCGGCAGCGGCCGCTTCTCCCGGGCTCCCCGCGGGGTCGGCGCGTCTGGCGATGGGCGCCTGGGGTCGGGGGCCCGCTCGGCCACCTGCTCTGCAGGCTCGCGTGAGGTCTCTGCGCACTGGCGGGTCAGCAGCCAGGCCGCCAGGGCCGCGGCCACCAGCCCCGCCAGGACGTAGATACGCCTCCGGCGGGTGCGATCCGCCGGAGGCGAGCTCGATCGGCTCATGTCCTTGTTGTCCGCAGGAGGAGACGCCCGCTGGGTACCCCAGCTAGCGCAGTGCCGGCTAGAACCAGCACCCGTAGACGTTCCCGCCGGAGTTCCACTCCACCGCCGAGGAGCCGTAGGGCGCCCAGGGGCCCACGTTGTCCCCGTAGTAGGAGTGGCCACTCCAGCCGCCGAGATCGTCGGGGCTCACGGAGGTAGCGGTCGAGTTGGCGTCGTACCTGACGTCGTTCCAGCCGCAGTCGTTGTCGTCGGTGCCGCAGCAGCCCGCGTTGGACATGCAGTTTCGGACCTGGCGGCCAGCATCGTCACACACGCTCTCGAAGCAGGTCAGCCCCGCCCCCACCGAGCCCCAGAACCCCAGGCCGTCCTCACAGGCCTGCTTGACCCCGTTGTACAGGCCGTTGCCAGCAGCCACGATGGTGTCGTGATCGTAGGTGTAGGAGGCGACGTAACCCTCGCCGTAGCCGCTGGGCGTGCCGAAGTGGTTCAGCGACTTCTTGAGAATCCAGGCGATGGTGGTGCTGCACACCGCGCCGTTGTACTCCGGGGTCCACTGCCAGCCGATGTGGCGGTTCTGCAGGTCCTTGTACTGATACAGCACGTAGGGTTGGTCGTACCACGTCCCGCTGCTGTTTTCGATGCCCACCCGCCAGAAGCCGTAGCTGCTCTCCTGCTTCGAGGAGACCCACTTGTAGTCGCTGTAGGACCAGACCCACCGCGCGGCGTTCTTCGCCGCGGTCTCCCGGGCGGTGCCCGCCGTGGGCATCTGGTACCGCATGTAGGCGTAGCCGTGCTGGTTGGTGTAGATGCCCCCCTGATTGATCTGGGAGATCCCCGGCCACCCCTCCCGCAGCTCGTCGGGCTCCGCGGGCGTGCTGCAGTAGTCGGGCCAGCCGGGCTGCCCCGGGCTGTACATGGTGGAGTGGGTCACGTAGTAGCCGGCCCCGTGCGACATCATGCTGTGGGTCCGGTACTCCCCCAGCTCGTCGATCACCGGCGCGATGACCCCACCCGAGTGGCGGCTGAGCACCATGGCGCCGTCCGGCGCGCTCCAGCCCGAGTCGCTGTAGCCGCAAGCCGTATCGCTGGTCTCCGAGCTACCCGCCCAGGCCGCGCCCGACCAAACCATGACCGAAAACACCGTGAAAATCGCAACCAGCCGTTTCATCTTGTTTCCTCCTCGTTTTCGAGGATGGAATAAGCAATATTCGCACCAGAAATACCGTGTACTATATGTAACTAATATAACCCATTTATTTCGATCTGAGCCTCCAGGCTGCCCCCTGGTTATGTTCAAGGATTGAACGGTTCCGCTCAAACAATGAACGCGCGAGGTCGTTCTGCCAGGTTCTGCCTCGTACTGCACCGACCGGTGAAGAGGTCGAGTCGTTGCGCCAGGTTCCCGCTAGGTTTCCAATATGGCAGGAAAAAACTCTCTCTGACAGAATGATCACGCGCGAATTGTATCCAAAAACACGGCAATCTTCATAGATGACAACGCCCGGTGCCCCAGCGAGGCGACACACCATCCGCTGGCCCAGGCCTGGCCTCGGTAGATGGAATCCCCTTGAAGAATCTGGCAGGCAACCAAATGACAACCGTCGGGATGAGCTTGATAAACACCAATGATTCCTGATGCCTGAAACCGTCGTTCATATTTTGAACAACTCGCGCTCCGCCCTGCGGCGGCACTCCAGCTCGTCGCCACCTCCACCTCCAGCGGGGATCCCGGGCTGTTGCCGGGCAGGACCGAGCCGCGTCCGGCCACCGCCTCTCTGCCCACGCGTCACGCGCAAACCACCTGAGCCACCGACATTGACGCCCGCCGCGAGCGCAGGCCATACTCTGACCGGGAACCGAAATGTGGGATGATTCTTGTTACGCTCCCGCCCATCTTCTGCCGGGGCTCGGCCGGCGGCTTCGAGAGATCCGGAAGCGCCAGGGGCTCACCCAGCGGCAGGTGGCCGAACAGTGCCACCTCAGCACGAACTACGTCTCCGAGCTGGAGAGGGGTCTGCGCAACCCGTCTCTCACCACGCTCTCGCGGCTCGCCGGGGCGGGGCTGGCCGTGGATCTCGCCACGCTGTTTTCAGGGATGACGCATCAGCCGACCGCCGCCGCCGGGGACCCCCGGGCCGTGGTCGAAGAACTTCAGGCGGTGGAGGGATATGGGAATGCGATAGCTCGCGCCCGGGATGGAGCCGGCTTGGGCTCGGGATACGGGCACGGAGTGGAGCAGCGGCGCGGCAAGGCCGAGGGGCCCGGCGAGGAGAGGGGAGAAGGCCCCGGCGCTGAGGCAGACAGCGGCAGGGGAGACAGGGCGGGCTCGCTGGAGGACCTGGTGGGCCGAATGACGCGCTGGGAGCGGAAGCGCATGCGAGCCCTGCTGCTGGCGCGGGCAGATACGCTGGACACTGCACAAAGCTGAGTGGCAGCCGGTCCCATCACGCCCTTGCGGGCCGCCCCGGGAGCGAGTCGGCCAAACAAGGTGTGGTGGGCCGTACCGGCGAGGAGGTACTCCGCGCGGACTGCAGGATGAGTCGGCCCGGGCGGATCGGCCCAGGCGGATCGGCCCAGGCGGATCGGCCCAGGCGGATCGGCCAGGCAAGGTGTGGTAGGCTGTACCGAGTCGCTGGCCGAGCTGGCCGCTGAGACGGATGCCGCGGCGGCGGATGCGGCAGCCACGGCGGCGGCGGATGCGGCAGCCACGGCGGCGGATGCGGCAGCCACGGCGGCGGCGGATGCGGCAGCCACGGCGGCGGCGGATGCGGCACCTACGGCGGCGGCGGCCAGGGGCCAGGATCGAGGAGTTGGACCATGGTCAAATCGTCGCGAGGAGACGACCTGTACTCCCGGCTCGAGGCGTTGCCAGAGCATCTGGTGGGCGAGATCGTCGGCGGCGAGCTCGTGGTGAGCCCGCGGCCGGCGCTCAGGCACGCCCTGGCATCCTCCTCCATCCACGGTGATGTCTTCACCACCTTTGGACGCGGAAGCCGCGCCGGATGGTGGATCCTGTTCGAGCCCGAACTCCACCTCGGTCCCGACGTGCTGATACCGGACATCGCAGGCTGGCGGCGCGAGC
>CAYFWA010000359.1:0-7036 GCA_964346625.1 uncultured Myxococcales bacterium | reverse complement strand
CGTCCCGCCGGCCGCGGTCAGCCGCAGCGAGTCGAGCCAGAGCGCATCGTCGGTGCGCGCGCGCGCACCGTCCCGCCGGCCGCGGTCAGCCGCAGCGAGTCGAGCCAGAGCGCATCGTCGGTGCGCGCGCGCGCACCGTCCCGCCGGCCGCGGTCAGCCGCAGCGAGTCGAGCCAGAGCGCATCGTCGGTGGCCACCGCCACCAGGTCGCGGAGCGTGGCCTGCCCGCGGGGGTGCGCGAAGCCGAGCCCGCCGAGCCGCAAGCGCCCCTGCGGATGCGCCAAGGCCCCCCCCAGGTGGGCCACGAGCCCGCTGTCGCGCTCGCGCAGGGGCTGCCCGGACAGCCGCGCCGCCAGGGCCCCGAAGCCCCGGGCGCGCACCTGCAGCGCGAGGCGGGCGGGCTCGGCAGACAGTAGCTCCCGCACGCGCCCCCACAGCCACAGCTTTGCGGGACGGGCCCCGGCCTTCACGCTGGCGGCCACGCGCAGGTCCGGGTCGCCGGGGCTTTGTCCGAGCTCCAATCGGTGAAGCTCCAGGGAGCGCAGGGCGAGGCGTCGTTTTCGCCATTTCACGAATCCCGGGCCGCTGCGCAGCTCGAGCCGCAGCCGCAGCCACTGGCCCCGATGCCCGTCGCTGACGTGACGCACCGAGCCGCGCAGCGCGGCGCCCACCAGACGCGCCGCGAGCCGGGGGCGAGCAAGCCGAGCCTCCACGCGGATGCCCGAGACGTGGATGCCGTCCACCACCGTCACCGAGGGCTCGCCGCTCGGCGCCGCGATGAAGCCGGGCAGCCCGGCCTTGGACGCCAGGGCGGCCAACAGCCCAATCCGCGGCCCCGGCGGCGCGGCTGGTGAGCCTCGTTCGCGAGCAGACGCCGCTTCACCGGGCTCGGCGGACCCCACCGGCGCCAGGCGGATCAACGCCCCCTGGGCGCGCACGCGGGAGATCACCAGGTGGTCATCGAGCAGCAGGGCCCGCACGTCGAGCCGCGCCCGCGCCTCGGGCACCCGCGCCACGAGCGAGCCCCCGGGGTCGAAGATCCGGACGTTTTCGATCTGGATATCGGTATCCCCCCCTCGCAGCAGCGCCCAGACGGCGTGTGGCCCCCAGTGCACCCGCTCGATGGTGATGCGCCCCCGATGAGTGCGGTTGAAGTCCCGGACCAGGCTGGCGGCCAGGGCCTCGTCGTTGTAGCGCGCCTGCAAAAAGAGCCAACCCCCGAGGCCGGCCCCGAGCAGCAGGAGGGCGGCGACCCCCAGCCATCGCCGCCACCGGCGGCGGGGGCGCCGCGGGCCCCCGCCTGGCTTTGCGCCCGGGGCCAAGCGCTCAGCGCTTCTTCCAGGCCAGATACAGGGTCGAGCCGCGCCGGTGGATCAACACCAGGATCGCGTCATCGACCCGCTTCGCAGCCTGGGAAAAGGCGCCCGCGTTCGGCGTGGGCTCCCGATTGAGCGACACGATGACGTCGCCGGGGCGCAGGCCGGCCTGTTGAGCGGCGCTGCCGGGCGCCACCCGGGTCACCAGCACGCCCTTGACGTCGGCGGAGAGCTTCAGCTTGCGGCGGTGCAGCGTGGTCAGGTTGGTGACCTTGACGCCGTCGAGGCTGGCCTGCCCGCGGGGGCGACGGCCGGGCGTGCCCGGTCCTCCCCGCGCCGCGCGCTTTTTGGCCTTGGGCAACCGCCCCAGGGTGACCTCCACCTCGCGGGCCTCGCCCTTGCGGAGCACCTTCAGTCGTACCGCAGACCCCGGGCTCTGGCGCGCGATGGCGTTGCGGAAGCGGTGCACCGAGCGCACGGGCTTGCCATCCAGCGACGCGATCACGTCCCCGCGCTGCAGCCCCGCCTTGGCCGCGGGCGTGCCCGGCTCCACGAAGCCCACCACGATGCCCTGGTTCGGCTGGATGCCGAAGGCCTTGGCCATGGCCTCGTTGGGCTGCTGAATCCGGATGCCCAGATAGCCCCGCTTGACCTCGCCGTGCTTGCGGATGGACCGGATCACCGGCCGCAGCAGCCCGGTGGGGATGGCGAACCCGATGCCCTGGTAGCCACCGCTGCGGCTCAGGATGGCGGTGGGCACGCCCACCAGGCGCCCGCGGGTGTCCACCAGGGCGCCGCCGGAGTTGCCCGGGTTGATGGCGGCGTCGGTCTGGACGAAGTCCTCGTAGTCGGTGATGCCCATACCCGCACGCCCCTTGGCGCTCACGATGCCCATGGTCACCGTGCCCTTGGCCCCGAAGGGGTTGCCCACGGCGAGCACCACGTCCCCGACGCGCAGGGACTTGGTCGAGCCCAGCTCGATGGGATCGAGGCCCTGGGCGTCGATCTCGAGCAGCGCGAGGTCACTGCGGGGATCGGTGCCCTTGACCTTGGCCTCGTAGCGGCGCTTGTTCGAAAGCGTCACCCGGATCTCGTCGGCCCGCGCCACCACGTGATAGTTGGTCACGATGTCGCCGTCGGCCGACAGGATCACCCCCGAGCCGAGCCCGGTGGCCTTGGGCCCGCCCCTGGGCCGCAGGCCCTTGCCCGGTCCGCGGTGACCGAAAAACCGCCGGAAAAAAGGATCGAGAAAAAACGGCGAGCGGCGCTGCCGCTGCATCCCGCGGCGCTCCCGGGTGGCGTGGATGGTCACCACGCTCGGTACCACGGCCTGCGCCACGTCGGCATAGGACGGCCCCCCCGCCGGTGCGGTTGGGGCCGGTGTCGCCGCGCGCGCGGATCCGGTGACCTGGCGGGCGGCCGCCCGGTCGAGGGCGGAGCTCAGGGCCTTGACGTTACTGACCGGCGGGCTCTGATGACAGGTGGTCATCCAGATCCCGGTGGCGAGCACTCCGGCCAGCAAGCCGACGATGAAAAGAGGTCTTGCAGTCCTGGACAAGTACATCACGATCTCTCCTTGGGTCATCGTTTTCTCGCAGCTCTCGCTCGCGGCCGATCCCTACGACGGGCGCGCCTCCTGGCGCACCGCGCACCGCGCGCCGCGCACCGCGCGCCGCGCGCCGGCTCACGGCTCACGGGGATCGCCGCTGTGGAGGGAGATGGTCCGACCGAGTCGGGGATACCCCCCAATGCCAACGACCTCCCTGCGAACCTCGTGCCAACGGCTGTGACGTGGCTGTCAGCGCAGCTCCGGTGCGCCGCCACTGCGCCGCCACTGCGCCCTGCGGGGAAGCCGAGTGTTTCGCTGGGCGCCGGGACCCAGCCTGGGACAACCAGCCCCCCTCGAGGCCAGTTCATGTGACATCTCCGTCTCGTTACTTTCGTGGCTGCGTGATACGGGAAGGCAAACTAGCCGTCGCCAGGCGCTCTTGTCGCGGTCGGCCGCCTCACCAAAGCTGGCACATGGTTCGCATGGATATCTGTGCGAGAGCCATGAGAGCCATGGTGCAACCCCAGGCTCTTGCATGCGCTCGGAGGCGCATCGCGCGAACCCATCGCCACGTCCTCCTCGTCCCCGGGGGTGAGCCTCCGGCACCGAGGGAGGCGTCCAAGGAGAGGAATCCATGCTACGCAGCGCCAAAGACCTGAGGGGATACGGACTCGACGCCGAGGACAGCACCCTCGGCTCGGTCTACGACCTCTACTTCGACGACGAGCTCTGGGTGGTCCGCTACCTGGTGGCCAAGACCGTGGCCTACATCGGTCGCAAGGTGCTCTTGGCGCCCGCGGCGCTGGGTAGCCCCCACTGGTCCACCCAGACCATCGACGTCAACCTCACCAAGGATCAGATCAAGTCCAGCCCGGGCATCGATCTGCGCCAGCCCGTGTCCCAGAAGATGAGCGACGAGATCAACGCCTACTACGGCTGGCCGGTGTTCGAGCAGCACGACCACCTGCGCTCCATGCGCGAGGTGCTCGGGTATCACATCGCCGCCACCGACGGAGACATCGGCCACCTCGAGGATCTGATCGTGGACGTGGAGCAGTGGACCCTGCCCCGCATCGTGGTGGACACCCGCAACGTGCTGCCCGGCAAGAAGGTGCTCTTGCAGCCGACGGACATCGACCGGATTTCGTGGGGGGAGCGCTCGGTGTTCGTGGGGCTGACCACCGAGCAGGTCCGCGGCAGCCCGACCTTCGAGGCCTCGGCGCCGGTGAACGAGGCCATTCAGACCGTGCGCACCGACTTCCGCGGGGTGCCCCACCAGTCCGACATCGACACCCTGCTGTGAACATGAGCGGAAAATGTCCCGGCCCGTGAGCGGGTCGGCTGATGTCACGGCCCCTGGCCGCTCGACCCTGCCATCTCGACCCTGTCATGGGGGCTGGTTCGGCTGGCCGCTCGACCCTGTCATCTCGACCCTGTCATCTCGACCCTGTCATCTCGACCCTGTCATCTCGACCCTGTCATGGGGGCTGGTTCGGCCTGCGATCCGGTCTTGGCTCTCTCGCGCTGGAAATGGCTCATTCGCGCCGGAAGTCCGTCTTGTCCAGCCCGTAATCCTGCATCTTGCGATACAGGGTGCGGCGGCTGATGCCGGCGTGGGCCGCGCTCTGCTGGACGCGACCTCCGTGCTTTTCCAGCAAGCGCTGCAGATACTCGCGCTCGAGCCGGGTCACGAGGCCCTGGACGGCGTCTTGCAGCGGCAGCCGCAGATCGGCCAGCACCCCGTTGGACTCGGCCTCGGGATCGCCGTTTCCGCCGTCTCCGTGGCGCCGCAGCGACGGAGGGAGCTGCTCCGAGGTGACGACCCCCCCGCGGGCCACCAGCACCAAGCGCTCCGCGGTGTTTTGCAGCTCGCGGACGTTGCCTGGCCAGTCGTGCGAAAGCAGCCGGTCCACCACCTCGTCGACGGGCTTGGGCACCTTCACGCGGTACTGCCGCGCGAAGGACTCCAGGAAGTGCTGCAGCAGAAACAGGATGTCCTCGGGCCGCTCGCGCAGCGGCGGGATCTCGACCTGGATCACGTTGAGCCGGTAGTACAGGTCCTCGCGGAACCGCCCGGCGGCCACCTCCGCGGACAGATCGGCGTTGGTGGCCGCCACGATCCGCACGTCGGTCTCCAGCTCGTGGCGCCCCCCCACCCGGCGGAAGCGCCCGGTCTCCAGGGCGCGCAGCAGCCGGAGCTGCATGGCCTCGGAGACGTTGCCGATCTCGTCGAGAAAGAGCGTCCCTTCGTGCGCCTGCTCCAGCAGGCCAATCTTGCGGGCGTTGGCGCCGGTGAAGGCCCCTTTCTCGTGTCCGAACAGCTCGCTCGAAAGCAGCGTATCGGTCATGGCGCCGCAATCCACCGCCATGAAGCTCTGGTCGGCGCGCAGCGAGCGTTGATGCAGCGCCCGCGCCAGCAGCTCCTTGCCCGTGCCGGTCTCGCCTTGCAAAAGCACCGTGGCGTCGCTGGGCGCCACCCGCTCCACCAGCTCGAACACGTCCCACATGCGGCGGCTGCGGCTCATGAAGTCCTCGTAGCGCCAGTCGCGGGTGACCTCCTCGCGCAGGTCCCGCAGCCGGGGGACGATGGCCTGTCGGTCCCGTAGCTGCTCGATACGCCCGAGGTAGCCGTTCACGTCCTCGCCCACCAGGAAATCCACCGCGCCAGCCCGCATGGCCTCCACCACGACGTCGGCGCTGGCCCGCGTGGCGAAGGGCACCACGTCCACCAGGGGCAGGTGCTTGCGCAAAAGCGACACCCCCCGACAGAGCTCCTGCTGGCCCAGGCTCGCGTCGAGCAGCGCCAGGCCGGGCAGCATGCCGCTGCCCATCTGCACCACCTCTTGTACCCCGGAGAACTGCCTGACCTGCTCACCGTTTCGGCTCAGCAGGGTCCGGAGGGTCAGCGTCGGCTCGTGATCCGTGCCAATGAGTAGGTACTCGATGTTTCCTGCCGTCTGCGCCATCTGCATGTTCAATTCTCCTCCTGATTCACCAGGGCAATCGCGTGGTGAGCCGTCGCGCTCCAGAGATGGAAATCCAATGACGCAAGGCAGCCTCGGCGAGATCCTCATCACCTTGCGCTGGTTGGGCGGGGATTAGCATGTCTCGTGCCACGAGAAATACGAGCCGCTCGAGTCCCAGGAATACAGTTTCATCTCCAACACTTGACTATCGCCTGCGCCCAGCCGTCCGAGCCGGGACCGGCCCGTTTCCTCTGTGCACGAATCGCACGGTTGATCAGGAGTAGCCACCTACTGGCTCCCCCTCTTGCGGTTAACCCCTCGATCTCACGAGCGCCCCGATCTCCAGAAGCGCGGGCGCAGATCTTGCTTATCCTCCCGGCCCAGCAGGTTTCGTCGCAGAAAACACGAAGCAGGAGTCGCTCGGGCGCGCGGGAGGCGGTCACCTCCCCATTGGGCGGTCATCTCCCCATTGGACCGCGCGCATAGCCGAGCGTACGGGTCGCGAAAGCGCCCGGACGCTCGGGAACCCTAAGGCGCGAGAGCCCCATGAGCTTAGAACAACAGACCTAGATGGAAAGTGGCCACCAGGGCACGGCCGTGCCAAGGAGCGAAAAGAGCATGCCAGACGACGCGACAGGCGCGCACGCGGAGATCGTGCGGGATCTCGAGGGAGATTCCCGGAAGCCGCCGCGCAAGGGACGTAAGGGGCTCGTAAACGAAGACGAAGACCCAGCGCAGGTCCGCTACGAGCTCTTCCTGGATCCCGTGGGGAATCGCATCCGGGGCGTACAGCTCGACGTGTACGGCTCCCCTGCCGTGTTGGCCACCGCCGCGGCCGTGGGGGCGCTGGCCATGCACGCCACGGTCGCCGAGGCTCGTCGGCGCCTGCGGCTGCGGGGCGGCGCTCGTCGGCCGTCGCCACCGCTCGAACGAGAGGACCGGGAGCTGAGCTGCTGTCTGCGCGCCATGCGCGCCGCCCTGCGCTCGGCAACGGACGCGGCGGCTCGGCTCCGAACGGACGCCGGCGGCGCCCCCCGCCTGGGCGTCCCGCTCGGCGAGACGCAACCCACGGCCGGGTAGCGCTCGCCACGCCCGGCGAGCGCTCAGCCCCGGGAACCAACCGCTGCTTCAGACTCGAGTTTCGCCCTTCAGTCTGCTGCGAACGGCCGAAATCGCGCCTGGCTGCGTTGCTCCGGCGATTTCTGT
>CAYFWA010000358.1:0-7051 GCA_964346625.1 uncultured Myxococcales bacterium | reverse complement strand
GCCAGCCGGGCGCCTCGGCGCCCTGAACTGGACATCTTATTCGTGAGCGGGGCCTCAGTCCCCAGAGAGCCGCAGGATCGCCTGGCCCACCTCGCAGCCCAGATCCCGGGCGATCACCGGGCACTTGGCCCGCAGCAAGAAGGCGATGCCCGCGCGCGCCTCGCTCAGGGCCTCGTAGTTTCCCTGGCCCTTGGCGATCACCAGGTCCGCCTGGGCGAACCGCTCGCGGAAGGCCGCGTGGGTATCGGCCAGCAACGTAGCCGGCGCGTCGGAGCCGTTTTCGATCACGGTCACGAGCTGGCAGACAAGCTCAGAACTTCTTGGTCAGGCCCAGGGAAAACTCCCGGCCCTTGCGGCTCTGCTCCACGGTGAAGTCGCCCTGGGTGAAGCGGGCCTGCTGATCGATGAGGTTCTTGGCCTTGAAGGTGAGCGAGAAGCCGTGGGGGAGCTTGTACTTGATCACCAGGTCGAGGATGTGAAACGGCACCTGGATCACGTCCGGGGCGCCGAGGGCGCCCACCTGCATGATCCGCTCGCCGAACACGTTGTACAGCAGATTCGCGGTGAGCCCCAGATCCGCGTTGTCGTAGCCCAGGCGCAGGTTCACCACATAGGGCGACTGGCCCTGCAGGGCGCGCTTCTGGGAGGTCTGGATGCCCGCGTCGTTGAGCCGGACCCGGGAGCGGATCCAGGCGATGTTGCCCCCGAGATACAGGTCCCGCAGGGACCGGTGCAGCAGGCCGAACCCCAGGCGGCCGGCCACCTCGAGCCCCATGTTCTGCGCTCCGCGGGCGTTGTCGAAGGTCACCGAGAACTGGGCGCTGGGGATCACCACCGACTCGATGGGCCGGTGGAACTGCTTGAAGAAGCCCGCCACCGAGAGATGGGTGTGCCGCGTGGGGTACCACTCCCAGCGCAGGTCGTAGTTATCGATGGTGGCGCGCTCGAGATCCGGGTTGCCGAACACCTGCCGCCCGCCAGTGACGTCGTTGAAGGTGGCGGTGGACAGCTCTCGGAAGTCCGGGCGATTCACGGTGCGAGCGTAGTAGGCCCGCACGAGCATCTTCTCGTAGAAGCGGTAGGTGAGCCCCACCGCAGGCAGGGGATCGACGTCGTCGAGCACGGCGCGATCGGGCTCGGCGTCGGGGTTGAACAGCTCGAAGGTGGTCACCTCCTGCCGGGAGCCCTCCACCCGCACCCCCGCGGTGAGGGTCAACCCGCGGTACAGCGGCAGGTCGGCCAGGGCGTACAGTGCCCAGACGCGGTGGCGGGCGAAGTAGTTGTCCGTAGGGCGGGTGAACTCCTGGAACTGCCAGCCCTCCGGCGAGATGTACTCGGGGGAGAAGGCGATCTCCAGGGGCGCCGAGCGCACCTCCTCGAGGCGGGACAGCGGCCCCTTGTCCAGGAAGTGGTAGCGCCGGGTGTCCACCTCCCGGTCCTTGAGCATCAGGTTGACCCCGCCCCGCACGGTGGCCTCGAGCCCCAGCCAGGCGGTGAAGGCGGTCTTGGCGTCCAGGCCGACGTCGTGGTTGTAGTCGGTGAGCTCGGAGAAAAAGCGCGAGTTGCCCTCGGGTCGGTTGGAAAGGAGCCACAGGCCCGTCTCCTCGTCTTCCAGGTCGTAGCGGTAGTCCCGCCGATCCGGCTCGCTTCGGGTGGCCGCCGAGAAGGTGTAGCGCCAGCTCAGGTCGAGCTGGGCCCCCTCCACCAGGGGCGACAGATCGTGCTCGCCGCGGAGCTGGTTCACGATGAGCATCCGCTCCACCCACCGCAGCCGGCTGACGCGGATGGAGGCCCCGAGATCCCGGTTGTATCCCTCGTAGCGGCGAGCCGTGTCCGTGGTGATGCGATCCACCAGGGAGGTGAGCCGCAGCCGGTGGCCCTTGGCCAGGTCGATGCCGAGCACTCCGATCCCGGCCAGGACGATCTCGTTTTCCAGCTCCTCCAGGTCGTAGGTGTGCGACAGCTCCAGGACCCCGCCGTTCAACGTGGTGTAGCGCAGCACGCGGTCGTCTTTGTCCCAGTCGTTTTTGAAGGTGAAGGCGAACAGGTACCCGGCCTTCCTTCCCCAGACCTTGAACGAGTCGCCAATGGTGAGGCCCAGCCCGAGCTGCGGGAGGGTGCGCTTGCGGTCGAGGCTGAACTTGCGGGGCATCATCTCCCCGAAGCGCTCCAGCTCCTCCACCGTGTAGCCGGTGTCGGAGAAGCGATCCCGCTCCGAAAGCGACTGGTTGGCCGAGGCCCGCCGCACCGGGCCGGGCAGCGCCCGGGTGCCGTCGTCCACTCCCAGCCAGTCCAGCTTCCCCCCGACGTAGTCGAGGTTTTCGCCCAGGGTCGTCCCCGTGAGCCAACCCACCGAGAGCTTGAGCTTGGCCACGAAGGTGCCGGGAAACCCGCGCGTCCGCAGCTTCACCGTGCCTCCGGCGAACCCACCGGGGATGTCGGCGCTCCAGGTCTTCTGGATCACCACCGACTCGAGCAGGGCCACCGGGAACATGTCCAGGGGCACCACCCGGCGCTCGGGCTCGGGGCTGGGCAGGGTGGCGCCGTTGAGCAGGGTGGCCGAGTAGCGCTCGCCGAGGCCGCGCACGTAGATGTACTTGCCCCCCACCACGGTAATACCAGTGACGCGCTTGAGGGCGCCCGCCGCGTCGCTGTCGCCGGACTGGGCCATCTCCTCGGCGCCGATGACGTCGGTGACCTGCTGGGAGGTCTGCCGCTCCTCGAGCAGGCTGGCGGTGGAGCCCTCGATCTTGGGGACGCTGACCACCAGATCCGGCAGCTCGCCGGCCAGGGGGGCGAGCTTGACGGTGACCAACTTCGAGGCCCGGAGCTGGCGAGTCTTCATCACCCGCACCTCCCGCACCCGGGCGGTGCCGAACCGCGGGTGAATCACCGCCAGATCGTGGCGGCCCGGGGGCAGGTAGAGCACGAAGAAGCCCTGCTCGTCGGTGCGGGCCTGGGCCGAGCTGCCCTTGGCGAACACCTGGGCACCGGAGATGGGGGTGCCCTCGACGAGGTGGAGCACCTGGCCGCGCACCGCCACGAGCTGGTCCGGGTCGGCTTGCCGGGGGCGGGGCCGGTGCTGGCGCGCGGCGGGCAGCTCGAAGCCCACGTGGGCCGGCTGGCCGGGCCGCAGGGTGATGAGCACCTCCGCGGTCTGGCCTGCCACCACGTTCAGCTCCACGTGCACCACCTGGTCGGGCCGGATGATCCGGAGATGGATCCGGCTGGCGGGCCAGGCCACGTGGAAGGCGCCGTCGGCCGTGGTCCGAAACCGCGAACCCCCCACCACCTGGATCACCGCGCCCCCCACCGGCGCGTGGCCCGCCGCGGCGTCGAAGATCACCCCGCGCACGGCGCCGTAGGCCGGCCGGGAGGCGGGGCGCGATGCTGGCGGGCGGCGCGGCGCGACCCGCGGCGCCCCCGGGCGAAGGGGTGCGAAGGGCGGCGCGGACAGCGACACCGCGCGGGGCGACGGCGACACCGCGCGGGGCGACGGCGCGGACGGCGACACCGCGCGGGGCGACGGCGCGGACGGCGACACCGCGCGGGGCGACGACTCGGCCGCGGTCACCGTCAGCAAGGCTGAAAGCAAGGCGACGACGACGATCCCCAGCAACCGTTCAGTTGTGCCGACGGGGATCAGGCATCCCCCCTGAACGTATCCGCGGTTCATTATTGCCGGCATTGCCAGCCTGCGTCCCGGCAGGCCGCCATGACGCGCCGCAGCTCCATCACCTTGTGGAACAGATCCGGCGCCGAGATGCGCTGGAGCCAGGCCTCGGCCCGGCCGAGCTTGCCCGTCCGGAAGAAGCTGTAGGCCAGGCCATAGACGAGCGTCTGGTCCTCGAGCAGCCCGAGCCGCGACAGCCGCGGCTGAAGGGCCGCCGCCTCCTCGAAGCGCTCCTGCTGGATGAGCAGGCCCAGCCGCTGCTTGTGCTTGGCCCGCTGATCGGCGACCTGGGCGTTGAGCAGCAGGGCCAGGGAGAGCTTACCCGCGCGGCGATACAGCTCCGCAGCCTCCACCCGCAGCTTGGGGTCTACGAAGGAGGCCCGATGCAGCAGCGTGGCCGCGGCCAGGGGCTTTCCGTCGTCGAGATAGCAGCGGGCGAGCTGCAGCAGCACCTGGCGGTGGTAGGGCCGGCGCAGCCGGGCCTGCTCCAGGATGAGCGCGGCCTTGCGCGGCTGCTTGGCCCGGCGCAGGGCCTCGGCGATGGAGAGATAGTCCTCGAGCTTGGCCGTCCTTGCCCGCAGGAACCGGCTGCCCTCCTCCAGGGCCTGCATATACAGCCGGAGCTGGATGAGCATCATCACCAAATGGCGCCGCAGGGCGAGCTGATGGGGGTGGTGCTTCAGGCCGCGCTCCAGGGCGCAGAAGGCGGCCATCTGCTGGCCGAGCTTCCAGTGGGCCTGGGTGCGGATGAGGGCGGCCCCCCACACGGCGTCCGCCGCGGACCCCGCCGCGTCGAGGGACCACAGCGCGCCGCGGTGGTCCCCGACGCGGTAGCGCGACTGGGCGATCTGCAGATGGAGCCGGGGGTTGGTCTCCCCGAACCGGACAGCCTGTCGCAGGTGCTCGATGGCGCCCCGGTGATTACCGCGCTTGGCCGCCACGAGGCCCGACAGCTTGTGGTAGCGCTTGCGGTCGAGGCCCTCTTGCTCGGGCTTGACGCGGGACAGCAGGGCCGCGGCCCGGTCGTGGTGGCCGTCGCGCAGCAGGATGGCCGCCAGCTCCAGGTAGTCCACCTTCGGCGCCTTGGCCTTGCGCCGGCGCTGGGCCTCGCCGCCTTCCGGGCGGGCCCCGCCTTGCCTTGGCGCGGCGCGCAGCGTCCCGGGCCAGGCCAGCAGCACGGCGAGGGCCACCGCCACCAGCAGCGCCAGGGCGAGGCCGACGCGCCCGGACTGGCTGTCGTAAAATCGATTCATAACCACCTCAGGGTTCTGGTCAAAATTAATTCACCATCTGGCGCGCGATCCATCGCGGCTGGCTGCGTTGCTCCTCCGTTGCGTACGCCCAGTACGCGCCATCGTCGCGCCTTGCCAGCCGCGCGCCTCGCGCGCCAACTTGGCAAACTAATTTTGATCAGCTGCCTCACCAGGCCGCGGTGCGAGGCTAGGACTGCTGGAAACGAATGGTCTGCCGCATGGACAGCGGCACGGCCTGCCCCTTGTAGCGACCCGGCTCGAAGCGCCACCGGGGCACGGCCTCGAGCACCGCCTGCTCGAACAGCTCATGGGTGGACGAGAGCACCTTGACGTTTTGTACCGAGCCATCGGTGCCGATGAGCAGGCTCACCACCACCACCCCGCGCATGACCCCCTGCTTGCGCAGCCGCGGCGGGAAGGCGGGCTTGGAGCGCACCGTGGGGCGGGGGAGCTGATCCACGGCCTCCTTGGTCATCACCACGTCGCGCAGATCCTTCTTGGCGTCGAGCAGCGAGCCGGTGAGATCGCCGATACCGTCGGGGGAGACCGCGGGTAGGCCGAAGTCGATGCCCGACAGCCCCACCCCCACCACCGGCGCCGGCGCGGTGGCCACCCGGCGCGTGCGCTGGGGGGGCTTGCGGCGGCGGATCTTCTTTTTGTCCTTCTTTTTCTTCTTTTGCTTTTTGACCTCGAAGGCGGCGGTGAACGGCGACCTCTCCTTGTCGCGCTGGTTGGGCTCGCGGTTGAGCTCGAGCACCAGCGCCAGCACGCAGAAGGCGCACAGGCCGCCGAGGGTCACGGCGCCGAGGGCCGGGATGATGCGAAAGACCAGACGTCTCATGTCGATCCCTCCGGTGAGCGGGGCGGGCTCAGCCCGCCTCGCGATGGGTGGCCACGCCGACGTCCTTGGCGCCGGCGAGGCGACACTGATCCACCACCTCGATGAGCTGCTGGGCGGGCACGCGCTGGTCGGTGACCACCAGCACGGGGCGATCCCCGCCGGCCTTGATGGCGTCGCGCACCCGGGACTGGAGCATCCACGGCTTGACCGGCGCGCCGTCGAAGAAAATCCCCCCCGTGCGGTCCACGTGGATGCGGATGGCCTTGGTGGAGGCCCGGTTGGCGCTGCTGGCGCTCGGGCGCTCCAGCTCGATCTTCATGTCCTTGACGAAGGTGGTGGAGACCATGAAGAAGATGAGCAGGATGAACACCATGTCGATGAGCGGCGAGATGTCCACCTCGGCGCTGATATCCTTGCGCTTGCGCAACCTCATGGGGTGGCCTCCACCGCGGCCGGGCCGCGGGCCGCCAGCAGACAGAGCGTGGACTTGAGCCCGTCGAGCTCCTCCTGCAGCCGGGCCTGCCGCCGCTTGAGGATCCGGCCCACCACCAGCCCCGGGATGGCCACCGCCAGCCCCATCTGGGTGGTGATGAGCGCCTGGGAGATGCCCCCGGCGATGCCGCCCGACTGGCTGAACAGCGACATCTCCCCCAGGGCGTCGAAGGTCTCGATCATGCCGGTGACCGTGCCGAACAGGCCCGCCAACGGCGCCGCCACCACGATGGCCTGCACCAGCACCGAGAACCGGTCGATCTCCTGCTCGAGCTCGAAGAACGCGTCGTCCAGGTGGCGCCTCAGGGGTTCGGGGCGGCGCTCGAGCAGCTCCAGGCCGCGGGCCACCGCCGAGTCGATCACCCCCAGGGGTGTGAACCGCTCGCCGGCCTGCCAGGCGCCGATGAGGGCCGTGGTGGAGCGGGCGCGCCCGCGGCGCAGAAGCAGCGCCCGGTAGCCCAAAGCGAGCCACAGCAGCAGGGCCCCCAGCACCAGGGGGAGCATCACGAGGCCGCCCTCGTCCACGTACCGCGCCAGGTCGTGGAAAAAGCCGCTCACCGGGGCACCTCGCTGGCTAGTCCCTCGTCTCGGAAGTTCGTTCCAGGTTTTCGGCGAGGGCCGGGCGCCGAGGGCGAGGCGCGACGAGGGCGTGTACCGGGCGTACATAACCGAGGAGCAACGAAGCCATCGGCGTTCGGAACCGCCGAAACCCGGAACAGGTTTTCGGGACGAGGGACTAAGGCCCCGGTCACGAATAAGGGGTCCAGTTCAGGGCGCCGAGGCGCCCGGCTG
>CAYFWA010000357.1:0-7067 GCA_964346625.1 uncultured Myxococcales bacterium | reverse complement strand
GGGGGGCCGCACCGGGCGCGGGCGCCGCGCCGTCCCCCACGCCGACCCCCGCGGCCATGGGCGCGGGGGGCATGAACGCGCCCGCCATGGGTGCCATGGCCCCGGACGCCCGGGAGGGCGCGGCCCCAATGGCCATGGGCGCGGAGGGCATGAACACGCCCGCCATGGGCGCCGTGGCCCCGGACGCCATGGAAGGCGCGGGGCCGGCGTCCATGGGCGCCATGGGCGCCATGGCGCCCGCCGCGCCACCCGCCGGCGCCGGCAAAGGGGAGGGAGGGAGCCAAGGCCAGGTCGCCGCCAGCGAGCAGGTCCAGTCCTGGGTCCGGAACTACAAGGGTGAACGTGTCATGGTGGTGGGCAAGCCCCTGATCGCCGAAGGCATCCCCCTGGGATCGGTGGTGGCCGTCTACTCGCTCGAGCGGCTCGGGGAGCAGCTCGCCCGCATCGCACGCAACAAGGAGCAGGCCTTTTCCAAGACCTGGCAGCGCACCGCCATGATCGGTGGGCTGTTCATCGCCATCGGGCTGCTGCTGGCCATCTTCCAGGGGATCCGGATCTCCAAGCCCATCCGGAACCTGGCCCACCGCGCCAACCAGATCGCCCAGGGCGATCTGCAGACCCGGGTGGAGGTGACCACCCGCGACGAGCTGGGCCAGCTCGCCGAGAGCTTCAACTTCATGGCCGATCAGCTCCTCATCCTGCTGCAGGAGTCCGCCAAGCAGGGCGCCGTGCAAAAGGAGCTGGAGGTGGCGCGCAACATCCAGGAGACCCTGGTCCCCTCCGAGGAGGTGGTGGACAAGCCGTTTTTGCGGCTGTCGGGCTACTTCGAGCCCGCCGCCGAGTGCGGCGGCGACTGGTGGACGTATCACGACCTAGAGGACGGCAAGGTCCTGGTGGTGATCGCCGACGTCACCGGCCACGGCGTCCCGTCGGCCATGATCACCGCCACCGCCAAGAGCGCCGTGGACACCCTGCGCGCGGTCACCAACGACAACCTCACGGTGACCTACCTGCTGGAGATCCTGAACCGGGCGATCCTCGAGAGCGCGAAGCGCAAGTTCGTCATGACCTGCTTCGCCTCCATCATCGACCCCAAGAACAACACCATCACCTTCGCCAACGCCGGCCACAACTTCCCGTACATCTACCGCACCGCGGACGGGCGGGGGAAGTTCAACGTGCTCATGACCCGCGGCAACCGGCTCGGTGACATGGAGGACTCCACCTACCAGGCCAAGCAGGAGCCGCTCGAGCCTGGCGACGTCATCGTGTGGTACACCGACGGCATCGTGGAGTGCGAGAGCGAGGTGGGCGAGGAGTACGGCGAGAAGCGCTTCCGCAAGTCCATCCGCAAGCTGGCCGAAAAGGAGCCCGACGAGATCCGCGACGGGGTGGTGGAGGCCGCCAGCCAGTTCTACGGCGAGATGCCCCACAAAGACGACATCACCATGGTGGTCGGCCGCTACTACGAGCCCGGCACCGCCCCGCCGCTCGAGCCCAAGCCCTCGGCGGAGGAGGCGCTGGCCGAGACCCCGAGCGACTCGCTGGCGAGCGCCGGGGAGCCGACGGACGCCGCACAACCCGACAAGGAGACAGAAGCATGAGGAGGAGGTGGATACCCATCCTGTTGGTCGTCGCCCTGCCGACCGCAGCCTGGGCCCAGGGGCGGACCGGGGGATCGACCCAGGCCCAGATGGCGGTCCAGAAAGCGGACGCGGCCTTCGCCGAGAAACGGATGAAGGACGCCATCCGGCTGTATCTGCAGGCGCTGTCCATCCAGCAGAACCTGCCCGCGGCCCACGAGAAGCTGGCCATCGCCTACTACGCCACGAAGCAGTATCGCAAGGCGATCCCCAAGCTCCAGGTGTGCATCCGGGTGGCGCCCAGCTTCGCCAAGTGCCACCTGTGGCTCGGCAAGCACCGCATCAAGCTGGGCCAGACCGCCGCGGGCATCAAGCACCTGCAGGACGCGGTGAAGCAGGACTGGAAGCTCCCGCTGGCCATGCGCACCCTGGGCATCTGGTACTACAAGAAGGGCCGGTACCGCAAAGCGGAAAAGGCGCTGTGGACCTTCCTCAAGTTCCGCGACAAGTCCTGGCCCAAGAAGGTGGACTTCCCCATGCACGTGCTGCTGGGGCGGACCTACCTCGCCCTGAACCAGCACCCTGCGGCCCAGACGCAGTTTTCCAAGGCCCTCAAGATCAAGGGCCAGAGCAAGGCCGCCAAGCTCGGGCTGGCCAACGCCTACGTCGGCCGGGGCTACTTCAACGACGCGTTGAACCTCTACCTCGGCCTCGAGGAGCTGTGGCCGAAAAAGCCCCGCATCCACTTCAACCTGGCGCGCTGCTTCTATCGCCTGCGCCGCAAGCGCAAGGCCCTCGAGCACCTGCAGCGCTACCGCGCCAAGCGGCCCAAGGACGTACAGGCCATCGTCTTGCAGGGCGACATCCACTTCTTTTTCAAGGAGCACGGCCCGGCGCTGGCCGCCTACAAGCGGGCCACCGCGGCCGCGCCAAACGCCGTGGAGCCCCGCATCAAGTACGCCACCGCGCTGCTTTCCACCAAGAAATCGGGCAAGGCCCTGCGCATCCTCACCGCCGCCCGCAAGCGCTGGCCGAAAAACCCCAAGGTGCTGCTGGCCCTCGGGGAGGCACAGCTCCAGCAGAAAAAGTCCTCAGCGGCCATCGCCACCCTCGGCCAGCTTCTCGAGGCCCGCCCGAAAAGCGTGCCGGGGCTGCTTTTGCGCGGCAAGGCCTACCTGGCCGAAAAGAAGATCCCCCAGGCGGTGGTGGACTTCAAACAGGCGCACCAGCTCGCGCCGAAGCGCGGCAAGGTCCGCCGGACGCTGGTGCGGGCCCTCAACCGCGCCGCCTACCAGCAGCTCGAGGCCGGGAAGGACGAGCAGGCCGTCGCCACCCTCAAGGAGGCCTTCGCGCTGGATCCCAAGCGGATGTTCACCAACCTCAACCTGGGGATCGTGTACCTGCGGACCAAAAAGTACGAGGCCGCCTTGCGGCACCTCAACACCGTGCACAGCAAGCTGCCTCGCAACTTCACCGCCAACCGCCTGCTGGGGCGCCTGTACTACGAGAAGGGCAAGCTCTCGGTGGCCCGCGGGCACTACCTCAAGGCCCGCCAGGTCTCGCGACGGCTGGCCTCCAGCGCCCAGGCCAGCGTGGAGATCGAGCTCGGGGCCCTGCTGGCGGCCCAGGGCGAGATCGACTCGGCAGTGGACGTGCTCAAGAGCGCCGTTTCGAACTCGGCGGGGGTCAAGTCCCTGTCGTCCCTCGCCCAGGGCAACCTGGCCATCGCCCTGCTGGACCGCGGCTACCGCCGGCTGCAAAAAAACAAGGGCACCGAGGCCCTGGCGGATCTGGAGCTCGCCAAGAGCTACGCCAAGCACCTCGAGGGAAACCAGCCGGCCCTGCTGCGATTCCTGCTGGCCATGGCCTACCTCGAGGCCGGCCGCTGGTCCAAGGCCAACCAGGCCTTCCGCAAGATCTCCGGTCGGCGGATGCTCAAGAAAGTGCTCAATCCGCCCTATGACCGGCTGGGGGTGCGCTACTTCCGCGCCTACACCCGCTACCGGCAGGGCGGCCTGGAGGCCGCCGCCACCCAGATGCGCCGGCTGATGCGCGGCGCCCCGGCCAAGATCCGCGGGCGCATACGCGAGGTCATCCGCTCGGCCTACGAGCTGCGGGGCACCCAGCTTCTGCAGCGGGGGCGCCACCGCCAGGCCCAGAAGATGTTCCGCACCGCGCGCACCTACGGCCTGTCGCCCCAAGGCCAACACAACCTGGCGGTGTCGTACTACCGCAGCGGCAAGCAGGGCCAGGCCCTGCGAATCTGGAAGGGAGGCGGCATGCCCGCCACGGCCCTTTGCAACCTGGGCACCTACTACGACAACGCCGGCAACCCGAAGCTGGCCTACAAGTACTACACCCGCTGCAAGAGGGCGGGGGGCGCCACCGGCGACATCGCCAAGCGCATCTCCACCATCAAGCGGATCTTCGGATACTAGGGGAAAAGGGAGTCAGCATGAGACACCGAAAGCACCTGCATCGCCCTCGCCCCCGCCCCCGCTTTTGCCCACGTTCCCGCCGCTGGCGGCGAGCGGTCCGGCCCCTGCTGCTCGGAGTCGGGCTGTCGGCGCTGCTTTGTCTGGGCGACACCGAGACCACCGCCGCGCCGGCGGCCATCCCGGGCGCGCCGGCCCAGCTCCGCATCGGCATCTTCGCCCCCAACTCCGCCTTCACCAGCGGCTCAAGCTTCAGCTACATCAACGGCGTGGCCCGCCACCTCCAGAACGTCACGGGCATCCCCACCACGGGCAAGGTCTGGCGCAGCGCCGGGGCCTTCCGCGCCGCGTCGCGCAACCTCCACTTCGCGGTGGTGGACCCGGTGTTTCTGTGCCGGAGAAAATACCCGGTGCTGGCCACCGGCCGGCTGGGGGGCGGCGCCCGGGCGCCCTGGGCGCTGTTCGCCCGCGGCGGCATCAGCAACCTGGGACAGCTCAAGGGCAAGCGGCTGGCCATCGCGGCCTCCGGCGCCGGAGACGTCTCGTTCGCCGAGGGCATGCTCGGCGGGCGCGTGAAGCTGTCGGGCTACGTCAAGCTCGTCTACCGCAAGGACCTCACCTCGGCCATCAACGCCGTCAAGGGCGGCGCCGCGGACGCCGTGCTCGCCCCGGTGGCCATGGTCAAGGGTCTGCGGCGGGTCTTCACCTCGCCCAGCGTGCCCAACGCGGGCTTCGTCGTGATCAAAAGAGGGATGCCCAAGGCTTTGATCTCCAAGGTGGGGGCGGCGGTGCGCGGCTACGGCGCCAGCGGCGTGGGCGGCTGGGGCGGCGCCACCGCCTACTCGTGCCCCTCGGGACGGGTGCGCTACGGCGTCAAGCCCGTGAACCTGCGCTACGTCCCCCCGGCCCAGGGCGGCATGATCCGCAAGCTCGAGCCGGGCAAGGGCTACCGCCTGGCGCCCCTGATCACGCAGTTCCAGGCGCGCTGATTTCCATGTCCTCTTCTGGCCCAGACTCCGCTTCCTCGGCCGGCTCCGCCGCCGGCTCGCCTGCCGGCTCGCCTGACGGCTCGCCTGCCGGCTCCACGGACGGCTCGCCTGCCGGCTCCACGAACGGCTCGCCTGCCGGCCCCGACCCTGCGCCCTCCTCGGCCGCGCCGTCGCCCTCGCTGAAGTGGACCTGCGAGCAGCAGGGAGATGAGCTGCACCTGCGCCTGGAGGGGGACCTGGACGAAAACGCGAACCTGCTCCAGATCAAGGCCGTGCTCTCGGGTCGGGTCCGCATCGACCTCGGCCAGATCCGCCGGATCAACTCCGCCGGGGTGCGCGAGTGGGTGAACTTCATCCGGGAGGTGGAGCAGCAGACCGACCACGTGGTGCTGGCCGACTGCAGCCCCGCCATCGTGATGCAGATGAACATGATCTCCAACTTCCGGGGCAACGCCGAGGTGGCCTCCATCTACGCACCGCTGGCCTGCCCGCGCTGCGATCACGAGCAGGACGGCCGCATCGTGCTCACCGACGAGGTGGTCGGGGCGCTGCCCGAGCACCTACCGGAGTTTACCTGCGACGAGTGCGGCGAGGCCCTGGAGCTCGACGACATCGCGGAGCGCTATTTCGCGTTCCTGCGGCTGGCCGGCCCGCCGTGACCACTTCCCAGGCCCTGTCGGATTATCACCAGCTCGTCACCCGGGTGCTCGACGGGCTGGCCGACCCCGCGGTGCTGGTGGACGCCGAGCGCCACATCCTGCGATTCAACTCCGCCTACCAGCTCCTGTCGGGAAAGCGGCTGCGGGCGCTGCACCTCGCCGCAGCCAGCGGGCTGCGCTGCGCGGACGTGGCCGGGCTGTCCATCTGCGACGAGCGGTGCGTGGCCGACCAGGCCCGGGCCGCCGACCAGTCGGTGCGCGTAGACGAGATCGCGGCGCACCCCTCCGGGGGGCAAGAGCGGACCCTCATCGTCACCGCCATCCCCATCGGCGAGAACCTGGTGCTGGAGATCTACCGCGACGTCACCGCCGACGCTCGCATCCAGCGCCGCTATCGCTCCCTGCTGGAGGCCGAAAAGCGCGCCAAGGCAGAGCTGGAGGACCAGGTGCGCCGGCGCACCGCGGAGCTGCAGCAGGCCAACCAGGAGCTCAAGCGGGCCCAGGCCATGCTGGTGCATCAAGAAAAGATGTCCGCCCTGGGGCAGCTCGTCACCGGCATCGCCCACGAGCTGAACAACCCCATCAGCTTCGTCTACGGCAACATCGACTTTCTGGCCGAGTACCTCGAGGATCTCATCTCCTTCGTGCACGAGGCCGAGCAGCTCCCCGATCTTCCCCCCGCGGCCCGCGCGGCCATCGCCCAGCGCAAGGCGCAGATGGAGTTCGACTACCTGCGCGAGGACTCGGAGAAGCTCCTCGGCTCCATCCGCACCGGCGCCCAGCGCACCGCCGCCATCGTGCGGGATCTGAAGATCTTCTCGCGCTCGCGCCCCGGCACCCTGGAGCAGACGGATCTGGTAGAGGGCCTCGAGTCCACGCTGAACCTGCTCACGCCCCTGCTCAAGGATCGCATCCACATCATGCGCGACTACCAGGAGCCACTGCCGCAGGTGCGCTGCAACGCCGGCCACATCAACCAGGTCTTCATGAACATCCTCACCAACGCGGCCCAGGCCATCGAGGGCGACGGGGAGATCCTCATCCGCATCCGGGCCAACGAGGACCGGGTGCGCGTGCTACTGCGCGACACCGGCCCGGGCATTCCCTACGAGGACCTGGCCCGGATCTTCGAGCCCTTTTACACCACCAAGGAGGCCGGCCAGGGCACCGGCATGGGCCTGGCGATCTCGGACGGCATCGTTCGCCAACACGGCGGCCACCTCATGGTGGAAACCGCCTCCGGCTACGGCGCCACCTTCATCGTGGAGCTGCCCGTGGACCCCGAGGCCGCAGCCGGCATCGCCAGCCATCCCGCCACGGCGACCTCAGACCCCCCCGGCACGGCGTCCGACCCCGACCCGACGACCGACCCCGGCCCGACGACCGACGACAACTGATCCG
>CAYFWA010000356.1:0-7085 GCA_964346625.1 uncultured Myxococcales bacterium | reverse complement strand
AGTGGGGGGATGGGGGAGTGGGGGCTATGGGAACCTGGTTTGGACGCCGAATTGGCCGGCTAGGTTGAACTGGACCCACTTGCGGGCGGTGACCATGGCGCCGATGCGGGCGAAGATCCCGAAGTAGCGGTAGAAGTCGTATTGGAACTGGCCGTAGACCCGCCCGCCGAGATCCAGCGACTCGCCCTTGACCGGCGGGCCCAGCCGCTGCTGGGCGTCGCTGTCCTGCTGGGTGAAATCCAGCACGAGCTGAAAGCCGATGCCGATCTTGAACCGCTGGTCGGGATCGATCCACACCCGCAGCCCCGGCATGAAGATCAGCGGGCGGTTTTCCACCAGATCGTCCATCAGGCCGAGGCGAAGCTCGGCCAGCACGTCCAGGGCGTCCAGCACCCCGAACGAGAGCCCGAAGTCCAAAAACACCGGATGCAGGCCGGTGCAAAACGAGGCGTTGTCCGCCCCGTCGGTCTCGCCGCACCAGGTCTTGTCGCGGTAGGTGACCGCGAAGCTGTAGCCCGCCCCCACGGCCACGTCGATGCCCACCTGGTAGCGGTGCGTCCAGCTCTGGCGCTTGGGCTGGGGGGTCATCTCGGCCGGGGTGGACGTGCCCTCGTCGCGCTCGCTCCCCGCCTCCGGGTCGGCCGGGGCCGGGGCCTCGGGATCGGCTGGCGCCGCGCGGTTGACCGGTGCCGGGGCCTCGGGGTCGGCGGAGGTCGGGGCCTCGGGGTCGACGGAGGCCGGGGCCTCGGGGTCGGCTGGCGCCGGCGCGGCGCGGTCGGTGGGAACCGGGGTTTCGGGGTCGGCACCGGCCGGGTCGGCCGGTGCGCCGAGGGCGGGCGGGGCCGCGGCCCACGAGGCGAGCAGCAAAAGCGCGCCGAATCGAGCGGAGTGCTGGCGGAGCATCGGGTCCATGATCAATACCTCCCAGGACTGATCTTTCGACCAAGACGGCCCCGGGGTCAAGCCGCGCCCCCTCCGCAGTTCCGCTACACGCCGGGGCCGCTTCTCTGCTACACTGCGGCTGGCGTGCTTGTATCGACCGTAAATAGGCGGCGGGGCTTCCGTCGCTGGCTCTGCTGGTTGTGGATCGGCGCCCTGGCCGGGTGGGGGTGTGACCGCGACGGCGAGGCGCCGCCCAGCACCCTGGTGGTGGCGCAGGCCTCCACCGCCCAGGGGCTGGATCCGGCGATGATGACCGACGCCGAGTCCATCGACCTGCTCGAGCAGATCTTCGAGCACCTGGTGCGCTACGCGCCGGACTCCACCAAGGTGATCCCGGCGCTGGCCACGCGCTGGGAGCGGCAGGCCGACGGCCGGACCTGGCGGTTCTTTCTGCGCAAGGGCGTGAAGTTTCACGACGGCAGCCCCATGGACGCCGACGCGGTGGTCTACTCGTTCATGCGCCAGCGCCGCAACGTGCGCACCAAGAGCGGCCGGCTGCGCTATCCGTACGCCAACTCCTATCGCAACATCGTCACCATCGAGAAGGAGTCGCGCCACGTCGTCCGGATCGTCACCGACCGCCCATTCGCCCCCCTGCTGGCGAGCCTGGCCATGTTCCCCGCCTCCATCGTCAGCCCCCGGGCCTTTCGGGCCGCCGAAAAGGGGGCGCCGCTCAAGCCCGTGGGCACCGGACCGTTCCGGTTCGTCTCTCGCGACGAGAAGACCGGCCGCATCAACCTCGAGGCCAACCCGGGCTACTGGGGCAAGGCCCCCGGCGTGGATCGCCTGGTGTTCGAGCGCATCTCCGACGCCCGCCAGCGGCTGCGGGCCCTGCAGAGCGGCCTGGTGCACATCGCCCGGAACCTGCCCCCCGAGATGCTGCAGCTCGTGCGCCTGCACCCGGACCTGCGGCTGGCCGAGATGCCGGCCATCAACGTGGTCTATTTGGCCATGAACACGGAGAACCGCCCGTTTCACGACCCGCGGGTACGGCGAGCGGTGAACCACGCCGTGCGCAAGGAACCGATCCTCGGCCTGGTCTACCAGGGCACCGCGAAGCCCGCGCTGGGGCCCCTGCCGCCGTCCATGAAGCCCTACTACACGGATCAGGTGAAGCGCTACGCCTACGACCCGCCCAAGGCCCGGCGGCTGCTCAAGGAGGCGGGCTACGATCCCTCGCTGCGGCCGAAGTTCCTGGTGATGGACGCGCCGCGGTTCTACCTGCCCCAGCCCAAGCTCGCGGCGCGCATGATCGCCCAGGACCTGGAGGCCATCGGGATGCGGGTGGATCTGCGCGTGCTGCCCTTCGCCGAGCAGAAGCGCCAGCTCGGCCTGGGCCACCACCACCTGGGGCTCATCGGCTGGAGCGGGGACAACGGCGATCCGGACAACTTCCTGTACACGCTGCTCGACTCGGACAACGCCGTGTACGGCAACAGCCTCAACTTCGCCTTCTACAAAGAGTACGAGTTTCACAAGCTGGTGGTGGCGGCCCGCGAGAGCCTCGATTCGGCCGAGCGGGTGCGCTACTACCACCAGGCGCAAAAGATCGTGGCCCGGACCTGTCCCTGGGTGCCGCTGGCCCACGCCAAGGTGGTGGTGGCCCTGCGGCGCGAGGTGCAGGGCTTTCGAGTCCACCCCACCTCGATTCTGAACCTGCGACCGGTGTCGCTGCGGTAGGCCATGGCCCGTCGGCTACGCATCCGCACCAAGCTGCTCATCTACCTGTTCATCGCGGGCTTCGTCCCGCTGCTGGTGGCGAGCTACATGGCGGTGCGCGTCATCCGGACCCGCCTTGACGACAACGTGCGCCGCGAGACGGATCGGAGCCTGCGCATCGGGCTGAACCTGGTGTTGAGCTGGGTCCAGCGGGTCTCGGGGGACGCCTCGCGGCTCGGGCAGGATCCGGCGCTGCGCCAGCTCCTGCGGCGCTACTACCGCGGGGAGGTGGCCGGCGCTGCCGCGCTGCGCAAGGCCGTGGCCGGCATCGTCACCCGCTATCAGGAGCGGCTCAGCTTCGGGGTGGTGGCGCTCACCGATCGTCGGGATCAACGCCTGACCCGCAAGATGCTCGGCGGGGGCGGCAAGCCCGCGGCCACCGCTCCGTCGTCGGACAAACGCTCCTCCAAGGCGTCGCGACGCAAGGGCAACCGCTACCTGCAGACCGTGGACATCGTGGCCCACGAGGGCCACCCGGCCATCCGGGCCGTCTCGCCGGTGGTGGACGAGAACTTCGACGTGCTGGGCTCGGTGAGCGTCACCGTGCCCCTGGATCACCGCTTCGCTAACGTGCTCCGCGCCACCCTCGGGGTGCACGTGGGGTTTTACCTGCGCGACCAGCCCGTGGCCTCTTCGTTTCAGAGCCAGCGCGGGCGGGCCCAAAAGGGCGTGCCCCTGCCGGAGCGCTTCCGTGAGCGCGTGGTGACCGGCGAGGGACGCGTGACCATGGCCCAGTGGCAGGGCCAGCACTATGCCGTGGGAGCGTTGCCGCTGGTCAACAGTCTCGGCAAGCCCGTGGGGCTGTTTTACGTGGCGCTCAACCGCCAGGCCCAGGAGGCCGGCAAGCTGGAGTCCTACCGGTCGCTGCTCTGGGGGGGCGCCTTGGTGTTTTTGCTGGCCTTTCTCATCGCCACGCTGGCCGCCCAGGGGTTGGCGAGGCCCCTCACCAAGCTCCACCAGCGGGCCATGTCCGTGGCCCGGGGCAACCTCGAGGATCGCATCGGGCTCGAGCCCGGCGACGAGCTGGGGGACCTCGGCCAGGCCTTCGACGACATGATCGGCTCGCTGCGCGAAAACCAGCAGCGCCTGGCGGCGCGCATCAGCGAGATCGTCACCCTGCACAACATCAGCCGCGCGGTGAGCTCGGTAGTGGAGCTCGACGACGTGCTGCGCACCGTGGTGGAGGAGATCCGCCGGGCCCTGGCCGCCGAGCGGATGGTGGTGCTGCTCACCGACGAGCAGGGCCGGCTCCATCCCCGCGCCCGGGTGGGCTTCGACACCGATGAGCCCGTGGCCTTGTCCCCGGCTTCCCCGCCCCCCGAGGCGGGCGTCGGCGCGAGGGCGCCCGACGAGCAGCCGCCGGAGTTGGAGGGCGGCCCCGGGGAGGGCGCCGAGCCCGCGGCGCCCCGGGCGGGATCGGCGGCAGACGCCGACCTGGCCTCCTCCGAGGAGGCCTCCGCTTTGGATGGGACGCCGGGCGCCGACGCCCGGGCCGCCGGAGCAGGGGGCGCCGCTCAAAATCCGGTGGTGATGGACCTCGGCCGGGAGGCGCTGGCCCACTGGCAGACGCTGTGCATCGATCGCATCACCGAGCACCCCGAGTACGGCGAGGCGGCCGAGCGCGAGGCCCTGCGGGGCTCGGTGATGGTGGTGCCCCTGCAGCACAAGGAGCGCATCCAGGGCGTGCTGCTGGTCAACCGCGAGCCCCCGGAGGCGCCCTTCGGCGAGGCGGAGCTGCGGCTGCTTTCCACCTTCGCGGACCAGGCCTCCACCGCCATCGAGAACGCCCGGCTCTACGAGGAGGTGACCCGGTTCAACGAGCGGCTCGAGCAGATGGTGGACGAGCGCACCGCCGAGCTCACCCGGGCCAACCGGGAGCTCGAGCAGGCGCTGCAGGATCTACAGGAGGCGCAGTCGCAGCTCATCCTGTCCGAGCGCCTGGCGGGGCTGGGGCAGCTCGTGGCGGGGATCGCCCACGAGGTCAACACGCCCGCGGCGGCGATCCAGGGCGCGGCGGACAACGTGGATCGCGGCATCTCGCGGCTGCTGGACTACGCGCGGCAGCTCGCGAATCTGCGCCTGTCGGTGGACCAGTGGAACGCCTTCATGGACGAGGTGGCCACCCACGCCCGGCGGGGGGCGCTGAGCCCGCCTCAGTCTCCCACGGCCGCGCGTCAGCAGGCCCGGGAGCTGGCCGATCACCTGGAGCAAAAGGGGGTCCCCGACGCCCGGCGGCTGGCTCGGCGGTTGGTGGACCTGGGGGCCGCCGACTCGGCCGCGCGGCTGCTGGCGCTCACCGGACCGCAGGACGTGCAGGCCCTGGTGGGCTGTTTGCAGGAGCTCGTGCTGCTGCAGCGAAACGGGCTGGCCATCACCACCGCCATCGGCACCATCAACCGCATCGTCACCGCCCTGCGGGCCTATAGCCACCTGGACCAGACCCGCGTGGATCGGATGAACCTGCACGACGGCATCGAGACCACGTTGGTCATCCTGGCCAGCCGGCTCAAGCACGACGTCACGGTGACCAAGCGCTACGCTGACCTGCCGCCGGTGCCGGTTTACGTGGACGAGCTCAACCAGGTGTGGACCAACCTCATCGTCAACGCGGCGGACGCCAGCGAGCCGGGGGGCGAGATCGGCATCGAGTCGGAGGTGGTGGGCGACGAGGTGGCCGTGCGGATCATCGACGGGGGGCCGGGGATCCCCCCCGAGGTGCAGCCCCGGATCTTCAAGCCGTTTTTCACCACCAAGGCCAAGGGCCAGGGCACCGGGCTCGGCCTCGGGATCTGCCAGCGGATCGTGGAAAAGCACGGCGGCCGGATCGAGGCCACCTCGGAGCCGGGACGGACGGTCTTCGAGGTTTTCCTACCGATCGCGGGCCCGCCCGGGTATACGGGAGACGGTGCACGAGCTTTGCCTGGGCCCGCTGCGTCCCACAGCGGCTCGCGGCCCGACAGACTCGACAGACTCGACAGACTCGACAGACTCGACAGTGCGGCGAGCGACGGCCGGGCGCACGGCGAGTCCGGGTCCGACGAGCGCGCCCGGGACCCCGGGTCCGCGGACGCCCCTTCCGAGGGGGAAGGGTCCCGGTGAGCCGCGGGCGAGCGCGCCGCCCCCGAGATTCGGATCGCGATGGTGATGGCCGACGATCATAACCCGCTCCCTCGCCCAGCGGCCGCTCCGCCCCGGGAGGTGATCCTGTGCGTGGACGACGAGCCGGGGGTGCTCTCCGTGCTCAAGGAGCAGCTCGACGACGCCTTCGGAAAGCAGTGCGAGGTGGAGGCCGCGCACTCCGGGGAGGAGGCGCTGGAGCTGGTGGACGGGCTGGATCCGCGAGCCGAGGTCCTGGCGGTGGTGATCGCGGATCAGATCATGCCGGGCATGAACGGCACGGAGCTGCTCGAGCGCATCAGCCGCCGGTGCCCCAACGCCATGAAGATCCTGCTCACGGGCCAGGCCGGCCTCGACGCGGTGGTCTACGCCATCAACACCTTCGGGCTGCACCAGTACATCGCCAAGCCCTGGAACGAGCACGACTTGCGCCTGGCGGTGGAGGGGCTGCTGCAGCGCTTTCGGCTCACCCAGCAAAACGCTCAGCTCATCGAGCGGCTCAAGGTGCAAAACGCCGAGCTCGAGCGGCTGGCCGCCTCCCTGGAGGAGCAGGTGGCCCAGCGGACCCGGGAGCTCGAGGAGGCCAACGCGCAGCTTTCCAAGCTGGCGGTGACCGACGGGCTCACCGGGCTGTACAACCACCGCCACTTTCAGGAGCGGCTCTCGGCCGAGGTGGAGCGCACCGGCCGCAGCGGTGAGCCGGTGACGCTGCTGATGGTGGACGTGGATCACTTCAAGCGATACAACGACGAAAACGGCCACCAGGCCGGCGATGGCGTGCTGCGCGAGATCGCCTCCATCTTGACTAGCGGCCGGCGGGTCAACGACGTGGTGGCCCGCTACGGCGGCGAGGAGTTCGCCCTGATCCTCAGCGGCACCGACCGCCGCTCGGGGGCCCTGGTGGCCGAGTACCTGCGGCGGCGGGTGGCCGACCGCCGCTTCGAAGGCGAGGCCACCCAGCCCGGCGGCCGCCTCACCATCTCGCTGGGGGTGGCCGCCTGCCCCGACGACGCCGAGGAGCCCAAGGCCCTCATCCAGGCCGCCGACATGGCCCTGTACGCGGCCAAGCGCCAGGGCCGAAACCGCGCGGTGACCGCTGGCCAGGTCGAGGCCCCCCCGGCCGCCGGGGGGGAGTAGCCCGGCCGCCCCGGAGCCGGCCCCCGGAGCCGGCCCCCGGAGCCGGCCCCCGGAACCGGCCCCCGGAACCGGCCTACGGAACCGGCCCCCGGAACCGGCCTACGGAACCGGCCTACGGAACCGGCCTACGGAACCGGCCCCCGGAACCGGCCCCCGGAACCGGCCCCCGG
>CAYFWA010000355.1:3261-7087 GCA_964346625.1 uncultured Myxococcales bacterium | reverse complement strand
CGGAGCTTTCCGCCGGGCGGCTGGGGTCGCTCTTTTTCGTCACCTTCCCCGGGGAGCCCGGCACCCTGCTCGCCGAGGAGCTGCTGAGGCGGCTGGCGGACGACCACGGCCACGACAATGTGGCGTTTTTCGGCTACAGCCAGGACTACACCGGCTACGCAGTGCTCGAGGACGACTGGTGGCAGGGGGGCTACGAGGCCAGCGGCGCCATCTGGGGACCCCGGCAGGGGGAGTACCTGGTGGACATGGCGGAGGCGACCTTCGTGCGCACCGTGGTGGAGGGGCCCCGGGGACCCAAGGACCCCGACGCGCCCGAGCCCATCGAGCCCTTTGACGTGAGCAGCTACGATTCCTACGTCACCACGCCGGGGGAGGACGTGGGGACCTTCGTGCAGGACGCCTCCCCCGTGTACGGCGTGCAGGATGTGGTGCAGGTCACGGTGCACGGCGCGGATCCCTGGCTGGGGACCCCCGTGGCCGCCCTGGAGGACGAGAGCGGCGAGCCGGTGCTGACCCTCGGCGGAAAGCCCATCGACTCGGACGGCTACGCCTTCTGGATTTCTCTCGAGTACGATCCCCCCTACGAGGAGCAGCCCGACGCGGCCACCCGCCGATTCCGCTGGACCTTCTTCATGCCCACCCAGCTCACCGTGTCCGGGCTCCAGCCCTCCCTGGTGGGCGGCACCTACCAGCTCCGCATCACCGTGCCGGACGAGACGGGCCCGGTGGAGATCACCACCGCTCCCTTCCGTGTGGAGTAGTTGGCGCCCCCCGCGTTTTACCCCGCGCTCCCGGTGTTGTCGCCCGCGTAGATGGCGTGTCGCGTGGAGTAGTTGGCGCCCCCCGCGTTTTACCCCGCGCTCCCGGTGTTGTCGCCCGCGTAGATGGCGTGTCGCGTGCAGGCAGCGGCAAGGCCGGCGTGGGACCCGCCGTCACGCTTCATCCGACGCATTGCGCGCAGCGCGCAGGCCGCGCCGACCGCGCCGGCACCCGCGGCCCAATGCGTCGAGGTCGGCCTGGGCCCAGTCGATGGATCCGGTGACCACCAGCGACTCAAGGGTGAGGGTGTCCTTGGCGCCGAGGGGCGCGCAGAGCCCGGCGGCGAGGTCCTCGACGCCGGTGGCGAAGATTCGATCGATGAGCAGGCCCACGTGGCGCACCTCGGTTTCCTGCAGGGCGCGCCGCACGAGCCGGCCCACGTGGTCCCAGCCTTGCCATTGGTTTGGCTGGGCCGGGGTGGCCCCCACCAGGGCGAGTGCGTCGAAGGGCAGGTCCCCGCCGGTGGGCACCCAGAGGCGCTGCCCCTCCTGCCAGGCGAACCCGGTGGCGTGCATGGCTTGCAGGACGCGGCCCTGCAGCGCCCCATCGTAGCGCAGCACCCAGTCCGCGATCACCGTGGGGCCCGTGTCCGTGAAGGGGTCACCCGCGGTCCAGAGGGCCACCAGCGCGTCGACCTGCGGCAGGGGCTCGTTCAGTACGGCGAGGTGCACGGTGGGATCCTCCCGGCGCCGCCGGTGCCGTCGGCGCTCCGGGCGCCTGCGGCGCCACCGGAACCGGCGGCTCGTGGGGCCGCGCTCACTGGCGGATGAGCATCTCCGCCAGGCGGCTGTAGAGGGTGGCGCGCCAGTAGAGCTCCAGGGCCTTCACCTGTCCGCTGAGGCTCTCCTTGCGGTACTGGTTGGCCGTCTCGTACAGAATCCGGGAGTACGTGGGGACGATGCCGGCGCGCTTCTGGGCCCGGTAGGCGGCCTCCAGGGCCGTGGACCGGGCTCGGTGCAGCGCGTTGGTCAGCTCGACGGGCCGCTTCACCTTGCGGATGACCTGGCCGGTCTTGTGACGGATGCCAAGGGTGAAGACCTTGGCGATGAGCTTGCTCGAGGCCAGATAGGACGCCACCGCCGCCCCCAGGGCGGCGTAGCCCGTGCCCAGCTCGATGTGCTTGCCCTGCTCACCGGCCTCGCGGAACTTGAACACCAGCTTGCCCGCCCGGCTCATCCCCAGCCGGGCGATGACGTACTCGGGGGAGCGGGAGCTCAGGTAGCGGCGCACCAGCAACCCACGGAAGCCGCGGGGAAGCAGGCTGTTGATGAAGTCGAGGTTGGCCTTGGCCGCGGCGAATAGCTGGTTGGCGATGGACTGCATGCGCGTCTCGGTGAGGCTCACCGGCTGACCGCCAGAGGAGTGGATCTCCGACAGCTCCCGGGCGAGCTTGGCCTTGCCGAAAGCGATGCCCGCAAACTTCACCGTGTCGTCGACATAGGTCACGGTCTTTACCGCCATGCGGCGCTTCATGCGGGCGTTGCGCATGTACTTGCGGAAACGCTTGTAGCGCTGCAGCAGCTTCAGGCGCGTCTTGCCCACAATGGCGAAGGCCGCGCCCTGCACGAGCTCGGCGTAGCCGCTGATCAAGGCCAGCGCCTGGTCCACGGTCTTGGGCTTCTTCAAGGCGAGGTCGGCCTTGACCCGATCGATGGCCTTGGTCTTTTCGTCCATGTCGCGGGCCTTGTCGATGAGCAGCTTCTGGAAGTCCCGGGGCGGCTCCGGCGGCACCTTGGACTCCTCGCCGTCTTTGTCTTTCTGATTGTCCTTGGCCGCCCGCCCGGTCCCCTTGCCGGCCTTGGTCGTTCGTTTGCCTCGGCGTTTGGCCCGACGCTTGGCTCGGGCCTTGCGGCGTCGCTCCAGGCGGGCCTCGCGGCGGGCGGCCTTGCGGGCCTTGGCGAGCTCGGTGCGCAGCCGCTTGCAGCGGGCGCTCTTGTAGCGCTCCTTTTTGCACTGCTTCTCGAGCGCCTGGCGTTTCTTCTCTGCGATGCGGCGCTTGAGCAGCCGGAGGAACTTCCCGCGCGCGGACCGCTGCTCTTTTTTCACCAGGGTGATCCACTTTTTCCACAGATACACCACGTCGGTGAACTTCTGGGCCGTGTAGGCCCAGGTGGCGCTGCGTACCGCCGAGTAGTAGGCCGCGCCGGGGTGCTCCGCCTTGGCGGCCGCCAGCGAGGCGTCCAGGTAGATCTTGGCGGGCTTGAAGCGCTTGCCGTAAAAACGGCGGGCCAGCTTACTGTGCAGGTTCTCCTCACCGAGCTGTCGGAACCGCTGGTGCTGCTTGCGCCAGTCGGCGGCCTTGCCCAGGAGCTTTACCGTGACAGGCTTGTCGAGCTGCAGCGCCTGTGGGCTCGCTTTTCCGCGCTTGGGGAAGGCTTTGCCGGTGAGCAGCCGGTAGGCCTCGTAGATGTCGCGCACGGGCACGGCCTTGGCGCCGTGCTCCGCGGCCAGGGTCTCGAGGTTCACCACGCGTCCCCCCTTGCCCTTGGTCAGCTTGTTGCCCTCGGGGTAGCCGAGCACCTTCTTGCCGCGCTGGATGGCCGCGAGGAGCTTCTGCTCCAGCCCGCCCACCACGCCCACCGTGCCGTCGGGGTTCACCGTGCCCGTCATGCTCACCTCGGGCCGGACGCGGGCGCCGGTGAGGGCGGCCATGAAACCCGCCGTGAACAGGCCGCCGGCCGAGGGCCCGTCGATGAACCCCTCGCTGTCGGCCAGAAACCGGAAATCCACGATCTCCCGGCCCACCGCCTGGGCCGCCGATCGGGCCGCGATCCACACGCTGGCCCGCCAGCTATGGCCCGCGCCGCCTGGGAACTGCTCGGCGATGCCGATGCGCGCGGCGCGCTTGGGGTTGGGGCCGATTCGCAGGAGCACCCGGGTCATGCCCCCGACCTTCTTGATGCGGTAGCGGCGGCGCTTGAGGCGGTGCTTGAAGCGCTTGGCTCGCCCGCGGATCCGCTTGCCCTTGCCGATCCGCTTGCCCTTGCCGATCCGCTTGCCCTTGCCG
>CAYFWA010000355.1:0-3161 GCA_964346625.1 uncultured Myxococcales bacterium | reverse complement strand
GATCCGCTTGCCCTTGCCGATCCGCTTGCCCTTGCCGATCCGCTTGCCCTTGCCGGCGCGCGGACCGCGCCGCGCCGCAGGCCGCGGCGCGGCCTTCTCATCGCCCTCGGGCTTGCGCTCGATCTTCTTTTTCCGCACCCAGAGCACGTCCACCGCGACCGTCCGGGTCTCCCGCAGCAGGGGCGCCACGTAGGGATCACGGGAGCCTCGGGCGGCCGCGCCGGCATCGTCGGCCGCGCCGCCGCCGCTGCCGGCGGCGCGCGCCGCCGGGGTGGTGGGGCACTTCGCGGGCTTGCAGCAGCCCGCCCAGGGCAAGGTGGAAGCCAGCAGGAGGCCTGACAGTAGCGTGGGTCTGGGGAACATGATCACTCCTCGCGTCAACCAGGGACTGGACGGTTCGGTGAATTCGGACCGACGAGGGCAGATATTAGCCGGGGTCGCTTGGCGGCGCAATGGCGCAAAGGCGCGCGATCGTGGTACGCTCTGCATTCGAACAACCGGCTGGGAACCGCGCCCCTCGCACCGTGGAAATCTACTGATCCGGTTCGGGAGACACGGGCCCTTCGAACGCATCGAGGTACCTCGCGGCACCTCGAAACAGCAAACCAACCCAACAGCAAACCAACCCCAAAAGGATAGAGGCCCTCATGAGAGTCATCACGAGACCTTGCGTGGCCGCGAGCCTGTCGCTGTTTTTCGCCGCCGGCGCGGCGGCGAGCTGTGGGATCCCTAAGGAGAAGTACGAAGCCCAGGCCAAGGAGAAGGCCGCCCTCGAGAAGAAGGTGACCAAAGCCGAGGCCGAAGCCAAGAAGCAGACGGCCGCCATCGCGACTTTGAAGACCGAGACCCGGTTCGCCAAGGAGCGCGCGCGCAAGGCCAAGCAGCGCGGGCAAGAAGCCAAGCAGGCGGCGCAGACCCTGAAGGAGGACTTCGCCAAGCGCATGAAGGCCACCAAAAAGGAGGTGGAGAAGCTCGCCCAGGCGCGCCTCGAGCAGGAGAAGGCCACCAAGCTGCGCAAGCTGCTCACCGGCAAGCTCCAGGAGCTCATCAAGAAAAAGCAGATCGCCCTCAAGCTCGTGCACGGCCGGATGGTGATCAAGCTCCGCTCCCGGGTGCTGTTCATGTCCGGCAGCGCCAAGCTCCTGGGCTACGGCAAACGGACCCTCGAGCGCCTGGCCAAGGTGCTGTCCAAGATCGGGGGCAGCCACTTCCAGGTGGCCGGCCACACCGACAACGTCGCCATCACCAAGGGCGACTTCGCGGACAACTGGGAGCTGTCCACCGGGCGGGCCCTCACCGTGGTGAAGTTCTTGCGGGAGCAGGGCGTCGAGGGGAAATACCTCAGCGCCGCCGGCTTCGCCGAGTTCCAGCCCGTGGCGCGCAACCGCACGGTGTGGGGCCGACGCATGAACCGCCGCATCGAGATCACCGTGCTACCCCACATCACCCGCCGCCTGCTCAAGGGCCCCGGCAAGCGCGGCAAGCGCCGGCGCCGGCGCCGGCGCTGACTCGCCGCCGCCGTTGATCGCTACTCGATGGTGGAGCTCTGGATGTCGGTGGTGGTGTCGCTGTGCATGGAGATGCCGGGGAGCTCGTACCACGAGCCGCCGATGTTGTTGCGGATGATGGAGTCGTGGATGCGCAGGGTCCCGGTGTGGTTGTTGCTGATGAAGAAGATGGCCGAGCCGTGGGCGTTGACCTCGTTGTATTCGATGAGGGTGCAGTGCAGTGCCAGGGTCATGGTGTTGCCGTCGTTGTAGATGGCGCCGCCGCTGCCGCCCCCCGGGGTGCCGGGCTGGGGCGGGTTGGCCCCCTCGCCGATGGCGCGGTTGTAGGAGAACACGCTGTTGATGATGGTCCAGGATACGCCGATGGAGCTGATGCCACCGCCGTTGGAGCAGACGTTGTCGTAGCCGTCCTCGCCGCCGAAGGTGGAGTTGACCACGTACACCGGCAGGCCCTGGTACTGGCTGAACACCCGGATCGCGGCGCCCCCCACGTCCGGGCCCTCGTCGGCGCAGGTGTTTCCGAAAAAGCGGCTGTTGATCACCTTGAACCGGCCTCCCCGCACCCAGATGGCGCCGCCGCCGTCGTACTCGGTCTCGTTGCGGGAGTCGGCGTTGACGAAGGTTAGGTTCTGCACCGTGAGCCGGGGGTGGTCCTGATCCTGGCAGTGGGAGGTCGTCCACACCTGGTCCGCATCGCAGGTGTTCATGTACAGGATGCGGGTGGTGCCGCCGCCCGACAGGGTCACCAGACCGCCCCCGTCGATGACCACGTCGGGATCCTGATCGTTGAACACCTTGGCCGGCTCGCTGAGGGTGATGGTCACCGGATCCGGCCCGCAGTCGAACACGATGGTCCCGCCCAGGGCGACGGCGTCGATGAAGGCCTGGGCCGTACAGCTCGCCGGCGTCCCGTCGCCCACCACGTGGTCCGGGTTGGACACGTCCTCCAGCCCCGCCTCGGCCGGGATGGCGCAGTCGCCCTCCGCCCACCCGGCCGCCGGGCCGTCCTCCCAGTGCTGGTTGGCGTTGACGTTGCCGTTTTCGTTGCCGTTTTCGTTGCCGTTCTCGTTGCCGTTCTCGTTGGCGTTCTCGTTGGCGTTTTCGTTGCCGTTGTTGGTGTTGCTGCTCTGGTTGTCGTTGTCGTCCCCGCCGCTGTCGTAGTCGCAACCGCCCGCCAGCGTCAGCACGAGCGCGAGCGCGAGCGTGAGCGCGAGCGCGAGCGTCTGCGTGATCGTCTGCGTGATCGTCTGCGTGACGAAGTTGACAAAGTGGAGGCGTAGCCCCGCGCCCGGCCCAGCGATGGTCGTTCGAATCATGAGATGATGCTCCTTTGTCGAGGCAGTCCCTCCAACGCGGTCCACCGATATCGCCATCATCTCACGATTGATGGCTCGAACGAAAGCCCCCAGCCGCTTCGGGCAGGATCGCTCACCGAGCTAGGCCCCCAACTTTTTCGCAGTTCCGCAGGCCGGCTCCGGGGGCCGGCTCCGGGGGCCGGCTCCGGGGGCCGGCTCCGGGGGCCGGCTCCGATGTCCGGCTCCGGCGGCCGGTTCCGATGTCCGGCTCCGGGGGCCGGCTCCGGCGTCCGGCTCCGGGGGCCGGCTCCGACTCCAAGTCCGGATTCCGGCGGCCACTTCGCTGGTTCGGTAAACA
>CAYFWA010000354.1:0-7089 GCA_964346625.1 uncultured Myxococcales bacterium | reverse complement strand
GCGGCGGCCCGACCCCAGCCACCAGGCCGGATGGGGGCGCCGATGCCGCGGTGCGCCGAAATTCTGCGCACTTGAGCGATATTGTGCCCGGGCGAAGCCGTTTGGCCCTTGGCGAGGCGCCTGGGGGCCGCCGCATGGGGGGCGGGGCCGGCGGCGCGCGCGGCTGCGGCCACAGCACAAATGGCTCTACTGGGGTTCTATCTTGCCTTTTGGTGTGTATTTATTATCGAAGAGCTGCTTGCGCGAGCCCCAACCGCGTACGAACCTGCTACGATGCGGCGACGATGCCGCGACGATGCCGCGACCACAGCTGCCCCAGTGACCCCATGACCCCGTATCGATGGCTACCGCTCGTTTTGGCCTGCTGGTGCTCGGCTCCGCTGAGCCTGGGGGCCTGTAAGAAAGACGCCGCCCGCCACCAATCCCAGACGCGCGCTCACCGGAGCAAGCCCGATGCATCACTAGCCGCCCCCCCGCGGTGGCTGGTGGTGACCCGGCCGATGTTCGAAAAGGCCCTGGCGCCGCTCGCCGCGCTGCGCCGCAGCCAGGGGCTCGAGGTCGTGATCTCCACGGAATCGGTGCGCCACGCCCTCGCCCGATACCAGGAGCCTCCGCCGGCTTTCTTGCTGCTGGTGGGAGACTGGGAGGCGGGAAAGCGCGTGAAGCCCTGGTCGGTGCCCACGCGCCGCCACGCGCTGTACCGCTGGCGCGCGCCCCAGCGCAAGACCTACGCCGCTGACGCGCTGTGGGGGGATCTGGATGGCGACGGGCGCCCCGATGTGCCCGTGGGGCGATTGCCCGCGCGATCCGTCGATGAGCTCTCCCGCGCAGTGGCCAAGATCATCGTCTACGAGCGCCAGGCCCCCAGCCGGGCAACCCTGCGCGCCACCTTCTGGGCCGGTGCGCCGGGTTACAGCGCCCTCATCAACAGCCTCGCCACCAACGCGCTCATCGGCGTGGTTCGCGCCGAGTCCCCCCCGTGGCTGGAGCCGTGGATGATCTCCGGAGACGCCAAGCACGCGCTCTGCGGCCCGCCCGGCGGCCAGGTGGCACGCTTCAACGCTCGCCTGCGTCAGCCCGGGCTCATGGTGGCCCTGGTGGGCCACGGCCGCGAGCACCTGTTTCACTCCATGCGGTATCAGAGCCGCAGCATCGACTACCGCGTGCGCCACACCCGCCAGCTCGACGCCAAGCCCCCGCCGAGAGGCAGCGGCGTTCTGGGCCACGGCCGTGCCGGCACGCCCCGCGACAAAGCCGGAGGCACCCAGCGCGGATCTCGCGCCCGGAACGCACCCGCGACCGCCACCCAGGTCGCTCCCCCGACCGTGCTGCTCACCTGCTCGAGCGGTCGGTTCGACTTCGCGGGGACCTCCCTGGCCGAGGCGCTGCTGTGGCGCCGCCGTGGCCCCGTGGCCGTGATCGGCGCCACCACCGAGTCGCACCCGCTGACCAACTTCTACACCGGGCTGGAGCTGCTGCGCGCCCTGGGCCGATCCGAGCCGCGCCTCGGCCGGATCTGGCTCGAAACGCAGCGCCGGGCCTTCCGGGGAGACAACGCGCTGGTCAATCAGGCCCTGCTCGGCGCCGAGGGCAAGCTCACGCCGACGCTGGATCTCGCGAAGCTGCGCCTGGACCAGGAGCGGATGTACGCCCTGCTCGGCGACCCGGCCACCCGCCTCCCCCTACCCCGCCCGCTGAAGGTGGCCGTGCGCCGGCAGGACGCGACCCTGACCTGGCGGGTGGAGCGTCCGGAGGGGGCCCACACGCTGTACGTCGATCACCGTCGGGCCGCGCGCCCTTTCCCCAAGCCCGCTGGCCCGACCGATACCGCCGGCGCGACCCGGGCCTTCGACGGAGCCAACCGTGTGTTCCGCTTCGAGCCCCTGCGCACGGTCTCCACCTCCAGACCCTGGTCTGGCACCCTCCCCGGCGTCGGCGCGGGCACCCTGCGGTTCATCGCCCTGAGCCCGACGGCGCTTCACGTGTTCACCCATGAGGTGGAGCCAGACGACGACTGACGGGCGAAAGGCAATGTCCTACACAGTTGACAATATCAAGCAGCCTGCTCCGGGCTCCAGATGAGGAGATTGCGAGGGGTCACCTCGCGCCGACAGAAGGTCCCGAGCCGAACCGGCCGTCCCGCCTCGGCCAGCGCGAGGGCCCGATCCAGCACCAGCCACAGCTCCAGGGGACGCCGGAACACCGAGCGCACCAGCCCGAGGGAGCGCGCCACGCGCGTGCGCTCGGCGCCGCGGGCCTCCCAGCGATCCGGATCCCACGTCGTGGGCAGCGGTAGACCAGAGCGACGCGACGCCTCGCGGCAGAAGGCCTCGAAGCCCTTTCGCACCACGCGGGGGCGCAGGTTGCCCGGCGTGAAGTACCGGTCCTGCCCGGTGGCCTCCCGGACCAACAGATCGAAGCCCGCGCGGTAGGTCATCTCCCGTCGGCGAAAGGCCCGATCGCGGGGGGGCGCTACCACCTCGTCGTAGATGGGCAGCCGCAGCAGGTGGGAGGTGAGCTGCAGATCACGCTCCCGGCCCGCCTGTGACCGCGGCCGATAGACGGGGTTGGCCGGCTCCCCGCGTGGTTGAGGCACCGATTCCAGGCGATCGAGGTGATGGTAGCAGCAGGGCGCCACGGCGATGAACCGCGCCCGACGCGCCACCGCCTCGCGTACCATCACGTCCGCGAGCGCCCCGCACGCGTGCAGCGCTACGGCCCCCACGCCGCCCCCCAGCACGGCAGCCGCGCGCTCGTCATGGACGTCGGCCAGCAGGGTCTCGTAGCGTGTGCCGAGCCGATCCGCGAGCCGGGCGGCGGTCCGGCACAGGGCCTCCTGTTGCTCCACCAGGGTCACCGGCAGCCCCGTCACCTCCGACAGGGTCCGGCCGAGGTGACCCTTGCCCGCGCACCAGTCCACCAGGCGGTGGACGCCCTGGGGCCAACGGGCCCGGATCGCCGAGACGAAAGCGGTCACCTGCCGCCACTTTCGCAGAGGCACGTAGATCGGCAACCGCGGATCTGCGAGCGCCGGTTCCAGCGGCGCCGAGAGATCGGGCACGGCCGTGAGCGCAGCGGCCTCGGCCGCCCACTGCGGCAGGGGCGCGGGGGCCTGGGCCACCAACCCTGCAGGTCCGTCGGCGTCAGCAAGGCCGTCGAAGCCCTGGACAGCCGAGTCCAGTGAATCGATCCGCTCCTCGGTCAACCCCCGGAGCCACGCTGCCAGCTCGAGGACCTCCTTCTCCCAGGGCGCAGGCTGCTCCACGAACGTACGGTGCGTCCACAGAAAACGGTGCCCCCGCAACCAGTCGCCGAGTGATTCGAATCGAGCGCACAGTGACTCCAGGTCATCCAGACGAATGCCTTGGCTCATGGCATTTTTCTCAAGGCGCTCTTGCCGGTGCTTGCGCCGGTGCTTGCGCCGGTGCTTGCGCCGGTGCTTGCGCCGGTGCTTGTGCCGATGCTCTTGCCGATGCTCTTGCCGATGCTCTTGCCGATGCTCTTGCCGATGCTCTTGCCGATGCTCTTGCCGCGACCCCCCGCGCTGCATCGCGGTGTCTCAAATCACCAGCCCGATGGGCGGGCGAGCCGCTGTACGCCAGAACGCAAACCGGAACACCAAGGCTTGCGGTACGTGATTTGCATGACATAGTATACCGTGAACGTATCGGCAACCAAGTGTTTGAGCGAGGGTCGAATCAGCCTAACACAAGGACCTGTAAGCATTGATGCTTTGGTCAATGCACCCAGTTCCCCGCTCCAAAGGAGCATGTAAAAATTTCACAAAAACGTGACATGTCAGACTCGTTTTCCATGAATAAGGGACATGCCGGATCCCCCGGGACGCTTCTTCGACCTTTTTCGATTTCGCTGATTCCAGCGCTTTTGACGTTCCTTTTTGTCTCGCACCCGGAGGCGTCGGCCCGCCCCCCGGCGCAGCCCCACGCCAGCCCGAAGCCCGCCACCACGACAAAAACGAGCTCGCTCACCAAGCGCCCCGCCGACCCGGCGCGACAGCTTCTCGCGCGGCGGCTGCGTCACCTGGGAACCCAGGGCGTGCTGAGCCGCGGGGTCACCGCCGTGCATGTCGCCTACGCTCGCACGGGCAAGCCGCTGTACGCCGCGAAGGTCAATCGTCCCCTCAACCCCGCGTCCAACGTCAAGCTGGTGAGCACGGCCACGGCCCTGGCGATCCTCGGCCCGCGTTGGCGCTACGTGACCCTCGTCCTGGGAAAGCCTCCCTCGCCCGCTGGTCGCGTCCAGGGCGGCCTGCGCCTGGTCGGCAGCGGGGATCCTACGCTGGGTCTTCGGGCCATGGAGAGCCTCGCGGCGAAGCTGCACCAGCGCGGCGTCCGGCAGATCCAGGGGGACGTGCTACTGGGCCACCGCCTCCGGGTCCACCTGGATGCGGAGCAGGCCGCGGACCTGCTGGCCGACGCAGCGTCAGACGCCCGCTCCACTGGTGATACCGCTGGCGATACCGCTGGCGATTCCAACGGCGATGGCAACGGAAGGGCGCAGGACGACGGCGACAACGGAGCCTCTTCCACGGCGAGCGCGGCCACACAGACGCGGTTGGACCCTGCGGACCCCGGCACAGCGGCCTTCCGTCGGGCCTTGAGCCAGGTCGGCATCACGGTCACCGGCCGCGTGCGCCGCCCCCAGCGTAGCTGGCGCCGGCCTCCGCGTCGTCCCGGTGACCGCGAGCTCGCGCGCCACCACTCCGCGGTCCTGGCAAAGCTGCTGGAAGAGATCAGCCATCCCAGCGACAACCGCCTGGCCGAGGCCGTGCTGCGTACGGCCGGAGCCGTGATGTTCGGCGGACGGCCCACGCGCCGCAAGGGGGTGCGCGCCATGCGCTGGTGGCTGCGTCGCATCGCCCGGGTCCCCCTGCGGAAGGTGCGCCTAGAAAACGGCTCCGGGCTGTCCACCGTGTCCCGACTGAGCCCGCGCCAGCTCACCCGCGTGCTGCGGGTGGCCCTGGGCTACACCTACTCCCGCCGCGA
This sequence comes from uncultured Myxococcales bacterium, assembly GCA_964346625.1. GTDB lineage: Bacteria > Myxococcota_A > Polyangia > HGW-17 > JAJRWW01 > CAYFWA01. The sequence goes on along the minus strand of CAYFWA010000354.1, from coordinate 2,083 downwards.
GCTCTCCCCGACCCGCCAGGCGCGCGTCCAGCGCAACGCCGCGGTCTTCCGCGCGTCGCTGCCCCGCGCCGCCAGGGACGGTACGCTGCGGTATCGCTTCGTGGGCTCCCCGGCGCGGCGCTACGTCCGCGCCAAGACCGGGACCCTGCACGGGATCATCGCGCTGTCGGGCGTGGTCACTCCCCCCGGAGGCCGCCCCGTGGTGTTTTCCATCCTGTCCAACGGCATCGAGCACGACGAGCGCTACTTCGTCCGCCGCCGGCACGAGAAGATGGTCGAGGCCATCTACCGCTACCTCACCCGCTGACCGCGAAAGCCCGCTTCAACCCCCTACCCGCACGTAGCGAGCGACCCCTGCCCCGGCGCGGATGACTACTCCAGCCGCTCCATGACCGCGACGACCTCGGGGGGGGAGGCCTGGCACAGGTCGCGGAGCTGCTTGGAGTCGAACTCCACGAGGGTGGAGTCCTCGGCCACGACGAAGCGTCCGTCGGCGGCGAGGCCCATGATGGAGTCCCGCAGGGCGGCGAAGGTGTCCGCAGGGTACTCCCGGGCCACCGCGCCGTCCACCTCGCGGTGGACCATGCCCTGCGCCACCAGCACCGCGGTGGTGGGGATCTGCTCCTCCTCGCAGAGCACCGAGCCGGCGGGGTGACGCGCGATGCGACGGATGCAGCCCATGAGCTGATCGCGCACCCTCACGTCGAGCTGCCCCATGGTCTCGTGCATGGAGAAAAAGGAGTGCACGCGGCGCAGATCCCGGGCCCGCACGATGGACCTGGCGAGGTCGGGCACCCGCTCGATGAGGGAACGCAGGGCCGGGCCGTCCAGCTCCCATACCGTGCTCACCCGATCGGCGCGGATGGTGGCGGTGCGGAACTGGGCGCCGCTCTCGAGCACCGCCGCCTCGCCCACCAGCTCCCCGGGAAACAGGCACCGGATGGGGCGCGACACGCCATCGTCTCCCTCGAGCAGCACGCTGACCTGGCCACTGCTGATGACGTAGACGTGCTCGGCCTCCGCGCCCTCGCGTACCAGATCCTCGCCCGGAGCCAGGGTGAGAGAGCGTACCGCGAGCACGAGCGCCTCCCGGGCCCACTCGTCCAGCGATGAGAAGTAGTCCAGCGCGAACAGATCGTTCACCGGGGCGAGGCGCTCCTTGAGCTGGGACAAGAGCTGCTTGGTGAGGCTGTATTCGTAGCCCCCCTCGCCGAGCAGGCGCAGGGCCATCTCCGCCAGGGCCTCGAGCCCCTCCAGGTTGGAGCGGTCCGCGTACTCGCGGGTGGCCGCCTCCAGGTAGTTGATGGCCAGATCACCCTCGCCGATGCGGGACTCCAGCTCGGCCATCTCGGCCAGGGTGTCGCCGCGGGTCTCGGGGTAGGTGAGCAGCCGCGGCAGCACCTGGAGCGCCTCCCGGATGGCCTCGGGCGTGCCGGGCTCGAGCAGGCCGTCCACGTGCTGCCGGATCTCGTCGTAGGTCTCGCCGAGCCACATCTCGAGGTCGTCGCCATCGCCGCTGTCGAAGCCGAGGTCGAGATCCATCTCGAAGGAGGACAGCTCGTCGGCCAGGGAATTTTCGCTCTCCTCCGGGATCCCGTGCCCTTGCTCCACGTGGATGTACTCCCGCAGGGCGTCCAGCAGGTCCTTCACGGTGAGGCGCTCGACGAAGCGGCCGTCCTCGTCCACTCCGAGGTGGCCCACCGGGATCTCCCCCTCGGGCGTGGGGCACACGACATCGGCCCGCCACAGGATGCCCGCCGCTCGGCGACGCGGCGTCAGGCTGCGCAGCTCGAGCAACCGACCGAACTCGTCGCGCAGGTAGCGCTGTACTAGGGTCTGGATCTTCTGCTGGATCATCGGGCCGGCGCGCTCCGAGGGCTCATCGGGTCTCGAGATTCGCGAGATTCGAACGACTCATTTTACCTCATGCGCGCCACAGTCCCAACATCCTCTCATGAAAGAGCCATTTGCGCTGTGGCCGCCGCCCGGCGCCCCGCCGGCCCCCGCCCCCCCCTGCGGCGGCCCCCACAGGCGCCTCGCCAAGGGCCAAACGGCTTCGCCCGGGCACAATATCGCTCAAGTG
>CAYFWA010000353.1:0-7096 GCA_964346625.1 uncultured Myxococcales bacterium | reverse complement strand
CCGAACGCCGATGGCTTCGTTGCTCCTCGGTTATGTACGCCCGGTACACGCCCTCATCGCGCCTCGCCCTCGGCGCCCTCGGTGCGTCGAGCTTATTCTTGCGCGAGCCCGAACACGCTGTCCGGTCTCGCGGCCCGCGGCCCTGCTCACCCGCAACCTGGAGATCGCGGCCTACGAGGTTTTCGGGCACGAGAGAGGGGGACGATTCGCCCTACAGAATCATTTCGGAATCGGACGAGTAACGGAACTTCAAAACACCGTCCCCATTCATTCGTTCGCGGTTGCCGTGGTGGCAGCGCAGGTGTAGGGTCGATGGTGAACCGGTCGAGGGCGCCCACCCTCGGAGGGGACGAGCGAGCACCGTGGCCAGCGACACGCCCACCAAGCCCCCGGACAGCGAGCCGGTGCAGATCCGGTTCGGACGCTACCTCATCCACCGCCTGCTGGGCATCGGGGGCATGGCCGAGATCTATCAGGCCAGCGTCAGCGGCCCCGCGGGATTTCAAAAGCCGGTGGTGATCAAGCGGGTACGGTCCCAGTACGCCCTGCACGAGACCTTCGTGCAGATGTTCGTGGATGAGGCCCGCATCTGCGCGAGCCTCGATCACGCCAACCTGGTGACGGTGTTCGACTTCGGGCAGGAGGACGGCCACTACTACATGGCCATGGAGATGGTGGACGGCATGGATCTACGCACCGCCCACGTGCGCTATGCCCAAGCCTACGGCCAGCCGTTGCCCTGGGGGGTGTCCACGGTGGTGGTGCGCGATGCCTTGCGCGGGCTGGACTACGCCCACAATCTCGCGGGGCCCGACGGCCAGCCCCTCGGCATCGTCCACCGCGACATCGACCTGGCCAATATCATGGTGCGGCGCGACGGCGCGGTGAAGGTGCTCGATTTTGGCTGCGCCAAGGCCTCCAGCGCCATCCGGCGGACGCAGACGGTGGCCGGCGTGATCAAGGGCAAGCTGGGCTACATGTCCCCCGAGCAGGCCGAGGATCGGCCCCTGGACGGGCGCTCCGACGTGTTCGCGGCCTCCATCGTGCTGCACGAGCTGCTCACCGGCCGGCGGCTGTTTTTCGGGGACGAGCCCGTCGAGGTGATCCGCTCGGTGCTCACCCGGCCCATTCCGGATCCCCGGGAAAAGCACCCGGCGGTGCCCCAGGCGCTGGTGGACGTCGTGCTCACGGGCCTGGCGCGCGATCTTCAGGCACGCTTTTCGTCGGCAGCGGCCATGGCCGACGCCCTGGAGCGCATCGTCCACGAGCATCACCTTGGGCAGTCCCAGGTGGCGGAGGTGTTCACGCCGCTCATCGCCGACCACGAGGGCGCCCGCACCACTGGGTTCGAGACCACCGGCGACGAGCGCAAGCTCACCCTGGCTGCCTGGACCGAGTCCACCGGCGACGCCGAGCCCCTGGAGATCATCTCCGGCGTGCTGCTGGAGGAGTCCGGGAGCCAGTCTGGAGCCGGTGGGGAGGTCGTGGAGGCCGGGCAGGGGGAAGGCGTCGCGGCGGCTGGCGCCAGCGCCGGGGACAGCGCAGCGGACGCCCCCTTCATCGACGCCACCATCATCACCACCAACCCGCGCTGGATGCTTCCGGATGAGGGGGCCACCCGCGTCGATCAGCCCACGCCGGCCGCGGCCGCGGCCGCGGCCGCGGCCCTCGAGACCACCGAGACGCCGGGAGTCGAGGCGCCTCCCGTGGATCTCCACGGCGCCCCCACCGCGCTGGTGGACACGCGCGAGCCGGCCGTCTCGGTCTCCGATCAGGACACGGTGCTGCTCACCGAGGCCGATCGCAAGGTCGCGCCCCCGACGCAGGGCTCCGACACCGTCGCGACCGGGGGCGCGGGGGACGTCTCCGCCACTTCGTCGCCAGACCCCATGCGCGTCTCTCGGGGCCTACTGCCTTGGCTGGTGACGGGCGGCTTCATCGCGGTGGTGGCCGGGCTCGTGCTGTACTGGCTGCTCGGCGCATAGCCGCGCATGTGAGCGCTCACCGCGAAGCTGAAGCGAGCGGGCCGTCTGGGGATACGCCCCGAGGCAAAGAGGGATTGACGAGGGGTTCCCGTTTACGTCAACCCCAGCAGGGAGTGGGCCACCAGGGCGAGGCCAAAAGCGAAAATCAAGTGGGGTAGATAGCGCATGGGGGATCCGAGCGCCTGTCTTTCGCAGGCTTTCGTGATCAGACGAGCAAAAGGGCCCCGGGGGTTGCCTGGGTGGCCTGGGTGGCCTGGGTGGCCTGGGTGAGCTGGCAGGCAGGGCCACGCATGGCCAAGCAGCGCCCGGGGGAATCACGAGTATTCTCGCTTGCCAGTGGACACCGCGGACGCGCTGGGACCCGAGTTCACCTTGGAGATTGCTTTCGAGGTCATTTTCATCTGCATTCCGCGTGCCAATAATTTCACAGTGCCCCTTGATCCCCGAGGAAGCCTCCTTACATTATGAGTCGTGCCGGCGGCCGACCGCGGCGCCGCCGGAGCAAAAAAGCTAAATCAACGTAGTTACTTGGGGTGAGCCTGGGTGCGGGTGCGTGTGGCAGCCTTTCGAGCGGGGCGCCTGGAGGGCACTGATGAGCCTGAAAGACATAAGGGTACGAAATTTAAAGTAATTACTTCCGAACGTGTGAATCGCCGGGACGAGCCGGCAGCGGTCGGGGTTGCCCCGGCGAAAAATGATACGTCCCTGGACCCATGTGGCTGTGGCGCGTGGCGATGCAGCGACATGGCCAGGGAACGACGACAAAAACAGGAAAGACTCGGAAAAGTCAAAAAAGTCGGAACATCACGGTACGACAAGGAAAGCAACGGAAAGAGAGGGTAAGCCATGTCAAAAGCCATCGGAATCGATCTTGGAACGACGAACTCTGTAATCTCGGTGCTCGAGAGCGGCGACCCGAAGGTCGTCGTGAACGCCGAGGGAGGACGCACGACGCCGTCGGTGGTGGCCTACTCGGCTGACGGGGAGCGCCTCGTGGGCCAGGTGGCCAAGCGCCAGGGCGTGATGAACCCCGAGCGCACCGTCTTCTCGGCCAAGCGCTTCGTGGGCCGCAAGTGGGGCGAGGTGGACGAGGAGTCCAAGCAGGTGCCCTACCCGGTCAAGGAGGGCAAGGGCGGCACGGTCCGCTTCGAGGTGGACGGCAAGGATCTCGCTCCCGAGGAGGTCTCGGCCCAGGTGCTGCGCAAGCTCGTGGCCGACGCCGAGGACTACCTCGGGGAGAAGGTCGAGGACGTGGTCATCACGGTGCCGGCCTACTTCAACGACTCCCAGCGTCAGGCCACCAAGGACGCCGGGCAGATCGCCGGGCTCAACGTGCTGCGCATCGTCAACGAGCCCACCGCGGCGGCCCTGGCCTACGGCCTCAACAAGGGCAGCCAGAGCCAGAAGGCCCTCGTGTTCGACCTGGGCGGCGGCACCTTCGACGTGTCCGTGCTCGACATCGGCGAGGGCGTGGTGGAGGTGATGGCCACCTCGGGTGACACCCACCTGGGCGGAGACGACTTCGACCGCAAGGTGGTGGAGCACCTGGCCGCGGAGTTCAAAAAGGACACCGGCGTGGATCTCATGCAGGACAAGCAGGCGCTGCAGCGGCTCACCGAGGCCGCGGAGAAGGCCAAGTGCGAGCTGTCCTCGGCCATGGAGACCCGCGTATCGCTGCCCTTCATCACCGCGGACGCCAGCGGGCCCAAGCACCTGGACCTCACGCTCACCCGCGCGAAGTTCGACCAGCTCACCGAGGCTCTGGTGGAGCGGGCCAGCGGGCCGGTGCGCAAGGCGCTGGAGGACGCGGGGATCGAGGCCGCGGAGCTCGACGAGGTGATCCTGGTGGGCGGCTCCACCCGCATCCCGGCGGTGAAGGAGGCGGTCCGCAAGATCACCAACAAGGCCCCCAACCAGTCGGTGAACCCCGACGAGGTGGTGGCCATGGGCGCCGCGGTGCAGGCCGGCATCCTCGGCGGCGAGATGGAGGACGTGCTCCTGCTGGACGTGACGCCGCTTTCGTTGGGCGTGGAGACCCTGGGCGGCGTGATGACCAAGCTCATCGAGCGCAACACCACCATCCCGGCGCGCAAGCAGGAGATCTTCTCCACCGCGGAGGACAACCAGCCGGCCGTGACCATTCGCGTGCTCCAGGGCGAGCGCGAGATGGCGGCGGACAACCGACTGCTGGCTCAGTTCGACCTGGAGGGGATCCAACCGGCGCCGCGCGGCGTGCCGCAGATCGAGGTGAGCTTCGACATCGACGCCAACGGTATCCTGAAGGTCACCGCCCAGGACAAGGCCACCGGCAAGGCCCAGGACGTCACGGTCACCGCGTCGTCCAACCTCAGCCAGCAGGACATCGACCAGGCGGTCAAGGACGCCGAGCAGCACGCCTCCGAGGACCAGCAGCGGCGGCAAGCCGTGGAGACCCGCAACCGGGCCGAGCAGCTCGCCTTCGCCGTGGAAAAGCAGCTCGAGGAGCTCCAGGGGGTGGATGTGCAGGAGAAGGGCGAGATCGCCGACCTGTGCAGCCAGCTCCACTCCGCGGTGAAAAGCGAGGAGGACCCCGCGCGTATCGAGCGCCTGCAAAAGGACCTCGAGCAGCGCATGCACCGGGTGGCCGAGGCCGCCTACGGGCAGGCGGGCGGCGGCGACCAGGCCGGAGCCGGCGCCTACGGCGCGGGCGGCCCCGAGCCGGCGGCCGGCCCCGGCGGCGGCCCCGGCGGCGGCCAGGACGACGACGTCATCGACGCCGAATATAGCGAGGTGAAGTAAAGTAGAGTAAACTTATCGAGACACAGGCAACACGGAAACGTGTTGGGTCAACGGGGCGTGTGGCCTTGGCGCTGCACGCCCCGTGTAATATTCCCCCCGCAGCCTACGCGCCGGTCCGCGTCCTCGCGGAGCGGCGGGTAGGCAAGAAAAGCTCCCTCCCGCCTCAGGGCAGCGAGCAGGCGAGCTTGCCTTGTCTCAACTCCATCCCCCCGCAGCCTACGCGCCGGTCCGCGTCCTCGCGGAGCGGCGGGTAGGCAAGAAAAGCTCCCTCCCGCCTCAGGGCAGCGAGCAGGCGAGCTTGCCTTGGCTCAGCAGGTCACTGCTCAGATCGCCCCAGGGCGTGTCGGTGGGGTGATACAGGATGATCTCGGTGGCCTCGAAGGCGAGCTCGCCGCCGTCGGTAGCGGTGGTGTCCACCGCGTTGGTGACGGTGAGCTCGCTGAGCGAGCCCACCGCCCGGGTGCACTGCGAGTTCGAGGCCACCTGCTCGGTGACCTCCACTAGCACCCCGCCGATCTCCCCGTAGCCCGGGAACTCCACCGGCAGCGCGCCGGTGCCCGGATCGTCGCCTGGGAAGGTGATGCGCACCTGGGGGCCCTCGCGGTCGGTGTAGCTGTCGTCCGTGTAGACCTGCTGAACCACCTCGAGGTAGGGACCCGGGCCCCCGCCACCCCCGTGCTTGGCCGTGTAGGCCAGCATCGGGCCGCCCGCCGGGTCCGGGATGGCCACCGTCTCGCCGCCGGTGCCGTAGCTGCCGGCGGCAAAGGCCTCGGTCTGCAACCCCTCGGATTCGTGTGCGCTGAAGTAGTCGGCGTCACTCATCATCCGGGTGGCGTCCCAGATGAAGGGCGTGTCATAGTCGAGGTGCAGGGTGCCGTAGGGCTCGAGCACGCGGCCGCACTGGCCGCCTGCGCAGTCGGACTCGTAGCCGCAGATCACCCCGCACTGGCCGCAGTTGAGCCGATCGGAGTCGGTGGCGGTGCACTCCCCGTCACACAGCCGCTGGATGCCGGGGCATTGGCACGTGCCCTGCTGGCACGTGGTGCCCACGGGACAGACGTTTCCGCACTCGCCGCAGTGCTGCGGATCGGTGAGCGGATCCACGCACTCGCCGCCGCACTCCAGGGAGCAGGCGCCGTCGTCGTCGCCGCAGCCGGCCCACAGTAGCGAGAGCGAGAGCGACATCGAAGCGAGCGTCGCCAGGGCTGCCATCCGATGGACCTTCATGATGACCTCCGATGCGGATGTGGTGGGTGGGTTGGCAACTGGGTGTAGCGTAGCACGACCGGGGCGATCGGGGCGATGGTCGTAAAAGGGTAGGTGAACCGAGGGAGGAGGGGGCGTCGGAGCCGTGGGCGGGTCGAGTGGCCAGAGGGGGCGAGTTGCGAGGCGAAAGGGTCGAGCCGCGAGACGAGGCCGAGCGAAGCTACTTCACGTCTTCGTACTCGGCGTCGATGACGTCGTCCTTGCCGCCCTCGCCAGCCTCGCCGGCGCCGCCCGCGGCTTCGCCGCCGGCCTCCGGCCCGGCGCCGCCGGCCTCCGGCCCGGCGCCGCCAGCCGCGCCGCTGGCCTCGTAGAGCTTCTCGGCCATCTTGTGGGAAGCCTGGGTCAGCTTCTCGGCGGCCTGCTCGAGCTCGTCGGTGGTGGCCTCGCTGTTCTCGAGCACCTTCTTGGCCTCCGCGAGCTCGTCCTGTACGTTGCCCAGGACTTCGGCGGGGATCTTGTCCTTGTTCTCCTCGAGGGTCTTTTCCAGCCCGTAGACCAGGCCGTCGAGCTTGTTGCGCGCCTCGATGGCGGCCTTCTTCTCCTTGTCCTCGTCCTCGTGGGCCTCGGCCTCGGACTTCATCCGATCGATGTCGTTGTCGGTGAGCCCGGAGGAGGCGGTGATGGTGATGTGCTGCTCCTTGCCGGTGGCCTTGTCCACGGCGGAGACGTTGAGGATGCCGTTGGCGTCGATGTCGAAGGTGACCTCGATCTGCGGCACGCGCCGGGGCGCCGGGGGGATGCCGTCGAGGTTGAACTTGCCCAGGGTCCGGTTGTCCCCGGCCATGGGGCGTTCGCCCTGCAGCACGTGCACCTCCACCGAGGTCTGGTTGTCCGCGGCGGTGGTGAACACCTCGCTCTTTTTGTGCGGGATGGTGGTATTGCGCGGGATGAGGGTGGTAAAAACGCTTCCCAGCGTCTCGATACCCAGCGACAGCGGCGTGACGTCGAGCAGCAGGATGTCCTTGACGTCCCCCGAAAGCACACCGGCCTGTACCGCCGCCCCCAGCGCCACCACCTCGTCGGGGTTGACGCCCTTGTGCGCGTCGCGGCCGAAGAACGACTTGACC
>CAYFWA010000352.1:0-7125 GCA_964346625.1 uncultured Myxococcales bacterium | reverse complement strand
GCCGGGATGGATCGGCGTCCCGAGTGCAGAGTTTATTTTGACCCGCTCCCTAAGCACCATCGCTCCGTCGGTGTATGATGCGGTTCCAGCAATCTCGGGTATCCGAGGGTGAAACGAGACGCGGTGAGCGACGACGCCCCTCATATGAACAGCAGCGAGACGCCCGCGAGCCGCGAGCGCGGCGGGCGCGGCGGGCGCGAGGGATTTCCCAATAGGAGAATACGATGCGCCGAGACACAAAGAGAGAATCCCGCGAAGGAGTAGGGCGCGGATCCGCCGGAGATGGGGCTGGGCAGGAAGGACACTCGAGGCAGGTCGCTATGCTCGGGCGGGTCGGCCTCACCGCGGTCGCGGCCGTGGCGGCGCTCGCGGGGGGCTGCGGGCCGGTGAACCCGGGCGGCAACGACAACCCCTGCGGCCTGCCCGAGCCGGGCTGCGAGGACGAGGGCCGCGAGTACGTGTGCGACGGGCCGGACGTGACGACCCGCAACTGCGCGTCCTTCGAGGTGTGCGCCGACGGGCTGGGCTGCGTGGAGCGGGTGTGCACCCTCGGCCAGGTGGAGTGCGTGGACACGGACACCGAGCGGCGGTGCATCCCGCCGGGGCACGCCTGGGAGGAGGTCGACTGCACGGGGGGCGTGGCCTGTACGCCGGGGCAGGGCTGCGAGCCGCGGATCTGCAGTGAGGGGGAACGCGTCTGCCTGGGGCCCGACGACGTGGGGATCTGCAACGACCGCGGCACCGACTACGACCCGCTATTGCAGTGCTCGGACACGGACCCCTCGTCCATCTGCCACGACGGCCAGTGCGTCTCGGCCTGCGAGCGGGCGGCGCTGACCCAGTCGTATCTGGGGTGCGAGTACTGGGCGGTGGATCTGCCCCAGTACCCGAACAACGTGGGGGGCAAGGACTTCGCCATCGTGGTGTCCAACCCGTCCGAGAGTGAGACGGCGGAGGTCACCGTCTCGGACGAAAACGGGGTGGTGGCCACCCTGTCGGGGCCGTTCCACCTGCAGGCCGGGGAGATGGCCGAGTTCGGCATCCTCGAGCACGTGGAGCTGAGCTCGGACAAGCCCTTCTACGTGGGCCAGTTCATCCGCTCCTCCAACGGCAGCGAGTGCGCCTCCGAGGCGGACCCCGCCTTCATCCTCCAGGTCCCCGTGGCCCAGTTTCGCCGGGACTACGTCTTTTTGACCCCCGAGACCTACACCACGGACTACCTGGCCATCATCGCGCCGCCCGGGGCCACGGTGACCCTGGACGGCAACCCCCTGAACCTGGACTCCGCCACCGTGGGGGCCAGCGCCTACAGCGTCACCGACGTGGTGCTCACCCCGGACGGGCCGCACCGGCTGGACGCCTCGGACAAGGTGGGCATCATCGTCTACGGCTACGGCGGGCCCGACGGGGCAGACCCCAACGGCGTGGTGAACGTCTCCTACGGGTACCCCGGCGGGCTCGATCTGGCGGCGATCAACCCCGTGGAATAGCAATGCAACCCGTTGAATAGCAATGCATTCCAATTAGTTGCAGGGCCGTGGAGTCGCGCGTGCTGGCAGCGGCTCGCGGCGGGGGGGCAGGCATCTGGCGCTCGGTCAGCGCGGGGTGACGCCGAGCTGGTGGAGCAGAAACGTGAGCTCGTCGGTGGCGGAGGCGACCCGCTTTTTCACCATGTCGCCGCCGCCGTGGCCCGCCTTCTCTTCCACCCGGAATAGCACCGGCTCGCCGCTGGTGGTGGCCCAGCGCACGGCCGCGGTGAACTTGCGCGCGTGCATGGGGTCCACCCGGTCGTCGGAGTCGGCGGCCATCATGATCAGGGCGGGGTAGCGGGTCCCCTTCTTCACGTGGTGGTAGGGGGAGTAGGCGTACAGGGTCTTGAACTGGGCCGGGTCCTCGGCCGAGCCGTATTCGCCGATCCAGGTCTTGCCCGAGCCGAACCGGTGGTAGCGCACCATGTCCAGCAGCGGCACGTGGCAGGCCACCGCCGCGAACAGGCGCGGCGCCTGGACCATGGCCGCCCCCACCAGCAGACCCCCGTTGGACCCGCCCCGGATGGCCAGCCGCTCCGGACGGGTGTAGTCGTTTTGAATCAGCCAGCGGGCGGCGGCCAGGAAGTCGTCGAAGGTGTTCTGCTTGTGCGCGCCCATGCCCGCGCGGTGCCAGGCCTCGCCGTACTCGCCGCCGCCCCGCAGGTTGGGGATGGCCACGGTGCCGCCCTGCTCCAGCCAGACGAACCAGCTCGCGCGAAAGCGCGGGGTGAGGCTCACGTTGAACCCGCCGTAGCCGTAGAGCAGCACCGGGTTCTTGCCGTTGCGCCGCAGCGCCTTGGGTCGCACCAGGAACATGGACACCCGGGTGCCGTCCTTGGACTCGTACCAGACCTGCTCCACGTGGTAGGGCTTCGGGTCGATGGGGAGCTTCACCTCGAAGTAGAGCTTCCGGCCGCCGCGGCGCACCGACGTCCGGTAGATGGTGGTGGGGCGGATGAAGGAGGTGAAGGAGTAGTAGGCCACGTCGTCCTCGGGGTTGCCCACCAGGTTCGAGGCCGTGCCGAGGCCGGGGAAGGCCACCTTGCGCACCAGCTTGCCGCCCAGGGTGTGGATCCGCAGCTCGGTGGTGGCGCTGCGCAGGTAGCGCAGGGCCAGGTGGTTGCCCCGCACGACGAAGCCGTCGAGCACGGCGTCCTTTGGCTCGGGCACGATCTCGGTCCAGCGCTTGCGAGCGAGGCGGCGCGGGTGGACCCGGAACATCCGGTAGCGGGGCGCGCCCTCGTTGGTGTGCACGTAGAAGCGGCCCTTCCAGGCGAAGGCGTCGTACAGCGCCTTTTGCCCCTTGGGCGCCCGGGCCAGCAGCCGCAGCTTGGCCCGGCGCCCGCGGCGCAGGTCCTTGACGTGGATCTCGGTCTGGGACCAGCCGTGGGCGATGTAGATGAACAGGTAGCGCCCGTCGCGCGACAGCTCCGGCCAGATGAACTTCCGCGGATCCCCGGTCTTGTCGTACACCAAACGGTCCTGCTCGTAGCTGGTGCCCAAACGATGGAAGTAGATCTGGGCGTAGCCGGGACGATCCGCGGTGGGGATCTTCGGATCCACCGGGAGGCGGGTGTAGTAAAACCCGCGGCCCTTCGGGGTCCAGGAGGGACGGGCGTACTTGGCGCCGGGGATGGTGTCGATCTTGGAGACGCGCCCGCTCTTGACGTCCATCACGTAGAGGGTGGACTCGTCGGCGTTGTTTTTCGAAAGCTTGTAGGCCACCCGTCGGCCCTGGTAGTCCACGTGGACGCCCTTGACCGAGACGCTGCCGTCCTCGCTCAGGGTGTTGGGATCCAGCAGCACCCGCGGCTTGCCGCGCTCTCCCTGGCGCCAGTAGTACACCTCTTTTTCCTTGTCCTTGTGGCGCCGCACGTAGAAGTACCGCCGGCCGCGGCGGCGCGGCGCGCTCTGGTAGTCGAGGTAGCTCAGCTCGGCGAGCCGCTCGGAGAGCTTCTTGCGCCCCGGCAGCCCGGCCAGCCGCTGCCGCGTGTAGTGGTTCATCCTCTTCACCCAGGCCTTGACCGCCGGGGATTTCTCGTTTTCCAGCCACCGGTAGGGGTCGGCCACCTTCACGCCGTGCAGGGTGTCCACCACCCGCTGCCGACGCGCCAGGGGCGGGCCGGGGCGCCGGGGCCTCGGTGGAGACGGACGACGAACCTCGGGCGGCGGGGCCCGGCGCACTCCCGGGCCCCCGCCCGAGGGAGGCGTCGTGCGCCGGGCTTCGGGCTCCGCCGGGGTGCCGCAGGTCAGGACCAGCGCCGCGCAGGACGCGAGAAACGGCAGAGCGACAGGGCTGACGAAAAGCCGACTCGCCTGCCGGGACGCAGGGAATGGGGACATGGGACGCTCCTTCCACCGACTGGAAAGCCGGCATCCTAGCACGGCTGACCAGCGGCGCGCAGCTGCCTTGGCCCGCGTTTCCTTCCTTGCCGCTTGTTCGCATTGCGCGCCTCGGCTATCAAGGCCTCGAGCCTTTCGCCTCACGGGGCGGAAACAAAGGATTACCGGGCTTGGCCTATCTGCTGTTCGCGCTGCTGTGCGCCATTTGGGGCAGCAGCTTCATCCGCACGGCTCGAGGCTGCGCAGGTAGTCGCGCAGGCGCTCGGCAGAGCCCGGGCCGAAGCGCGCGAAGGCGATCCCCATGCCGCGCCCCGGGATGACGTGCACCACGTGGCCGGTGGCCCAGACCACGCCCCGGCGGTCGGGCAGCTCGACGGACAGCGAAACCGGCGTCCCGGCGGGCGCCGGGTGCGCGGTGGAAAGAAACAGGCCCCCGGCCGAGAGATCCAGGCTGGAGACCACGAGCTCGCGATCGGTGTCCTGGTATTGGACCTGGAGGCGGATCGGGTATCGAGGGTAGCGGCGTTGGTCAGGTCCCATGACGCCGGAGATGATACCAGGCCGAGGCCTCGGGATCCCGAGAAAGCCCGGTAGCGGATCTTGGGTTCCCGTTCGCGTGAAAATCTGTGAAAATGGGGCAGAACGCGAGAACGAGGAGAAGGCGGGTATGCCAACACGCGGGTATGATCATTTTCGGCGCCAGGGCGCAGGGCGGCCCGCATGGCTCGGGACGCTCACGCTTTGCCTCACGGTCGGATGGGTCGGGTGGCACGGGGGGGCTGGGTGCAGCACCGCGGGCGATGCCCAGCAACCGAACAAGTACTGCGGCGACGGGGTGGTCGGCGAGGAGGAGCAGTGCGACGACGGCGCCGAGAACAACGACGTGGCGCCCGACGCCTGCCGCACGGATTGCCGCAGCGCCTACTGCGGAGACGAGGTGGTGGACAGCGGAGAGGAGTGCGACGAGGGCACCGCCAACAGCGACTCGTTGCCAGGGGGGTGCCGCACGGGCTGCCGGCTGGCCCGCTGCGGCGACTCCGTGATCGATCCCGGGGAGGTCTGCGACGACGGCAACGCGGAGCCCGGGGATGGCTGCGACGCGGACTGTCAGGTGGAGCCCCACTGGGACTGCCAGGGGGTGCCCAGCGCGTGCCAGTGCCAGCCCTACTTCCACGGTGAGCAGTGCAAGCAGTGCGTGGTCTACGCCACCGCGGACGCCAGCGCCACCGCCATCGAGCCAGATGGACGGTCCTGGGACACGGCCTACGGCGAGCTCCAGGCGGCGGTGGATCGCGCCGCCGCTCAGCCGCCGGGCTGCGAGGTCTGGGCCGCCGCCGGCACCTACCGCGTGTTCGACTTCTCCCCGCTCAACACCCTGCGCCTGGCCACCGGCGTGTCGCTGTACGGAGGCTTCACCGGGACGGAGACCACGCGCGAGGAGCGTGATCCCCGCGCGCACGAGACCGTCATCGAGGGCGTGGAGGAGGCCGCCCCCAACCGCGCCGTCATCCACGTGGTGACCGCGGTGGCGGTGGTGGACGTGGTGGTGAGCGGGTTCACCATCCGGGGCGGCGTGGCCGACGGAGACCTGGCGGATCAGCACGGCGGCGGGCTCTACGTGTACGGCTCCAGCCTGCGGCTGACCGATTGTCTCATCGAGGGCAACGCGGCCCTGGCGCGGGGCGGCGGCCTCTACAGCTACGGCAGCCACCTCCGGCTGGAGCGCTGCGCGCTCGAGGGCAACGCCGCCGCCGAGGGCGCGGGGTTCCACAGCCACGACTCCACCGTGGAGGCCGCGAGCGTGCTTTTCGCGGGCAACAGCGCCACCGGAGACGGCGGGGGCGCCTACCACGGCACCCAGGATCTCGTGAGCTACAACGGCTGCACGGTGGCGGACAACGCCGCCGCCTCGGGCGCCGGCCTGTTTGTGCACGCCGAGGCCTCCGTGACCCTGCGCAACAGCATCGTGTGGCAAAACGGCCTCCAGCCCGACGACGGCGTGGCCGGCAGCCCCGAGCTCGCCTTTAGCGACGTGCAGGGCAGCAGCGCCTGGCCCGGCCTCTCGGTGCTGCACGTGGACCCGCTGTTCGTCGGGGCCGACCGCTACGAGCTGCAGGCCGGCTCCCCGGTCATCGACCAGGGGGACGACCAGAGCGCCCCGCCCACCGACCTGCTGGATCGTCCCCGCCACGACGTGCCGGGGCAGGGCGAGGCCGGGATCTTGACCGACCTGGGCTGTTACGAGCACCAACCCTGAGATTCAGTTGACGTTAAACAAGGGGGGTTCGGCCCCTGGGCTTTGGGTATCTTGGGGCGGGTTTCAAACGCTGGAGGTGTCCCATGCTCGACTACTTCGCCCCCCTGCAGAAGTGGCTCGCCAAGCAGAACAAGGGGCGCGCCTGCGGCTGGTAGCCACGCCCCCCCCACTTTCTCCTTCTTCTACCGTTTCTACCGTCTCCCCCTACAACGCGTGGGCGCCGCCGTCGGCGAACAGCACGTGGCCGGTGACGAAGGAGCTGGCGTCGCTGGCCAAAAAGAGGGCGGGGCCCACCATCTCGTCCGGTTGGCCGTGGCGGCCGAGGGGGATGGACTTGAGCGCCTCCTCGTGGATGGCCGGCGTGTCGATGAGCATCCGGCTGAAGCGGGTCTCCACCAGGCCGGGCGCCAGGCAGTTGACCCGGATCCCGGCCGCGGCCCACTCGGCGGCGCACACCTTGGTGAGCATGATCACCCCGGCCTTGCTCACGCCGTAGGCGCCCAGGCCCTGGGCTGGGCGCACGCCCGCCACCGACGCCACGTTCAGGATGCTACCGGCGCCGCGGCTCATCATGCCCTCGGCGACGTATTTGCTGAGCAGGAACGTGCCCTTGAGGTTCACCGCGAAGATCTTGTCCCAGGCCTCCTCCTCCACGAGGTTGATGGGCGAGAACACCGGGTTGGTCCCCGCGTTGTTCACCAGGACGTCGATGCGGCCGTACTCCGTTTGTACGGCGTCCGCCAGGGCGCGCAGGTCGGCGGCGCGCCCGTTGTGCGCGGTCACCGGGAGGCACCGGCGGCCGTGCTCGCGGATCTTCGCGGCCACCGGCTCCAGCGCATCGAGCTTGCGAGAGCTGATGGCCACATCGGCGCCGGCGCGGGCAAAGGCGAGGGCCAGGGCCTCGCCGATCCCCCGGCTGGCGCCGGTGATCAGGGCGGTCTTTCCTTGGAGATCGACAGTCGACATGTGCGGTTCCTCCGGGGTCGCGAGATGGTG
>CAYFWA010000351.1:1901-7145 GCA_964346625.1 uncultured Myxococcales bacterium | reverse complement strand
AATATTGCGGGATATTTAACCGACGAGCAACGCCGCCAGCCGGGATGGATCGGCGTCCCGACTGCGCAGATTATTTTGACCAGCCTCCTAAAACCCATGAGGGGGCCGTGGGCGATCCCTCGCCGCGCGCGCGGGGCGCAGAAACGGAAAGCACGGTTTTGTCGAAGCTGTATCTCAAGACCTTTGGTTGTCAGATGAACGAGTACGACTCCGCGCGGATGGTGGAGTCGCTGCGCCTGACGGGCTACGAGCTGGTGGACGCCCCCCAGGGGGCGGACGTGATGATCTTCAACTCGTGCTCCATCCGGGAGAAGGCCGAGCAGAAGCTCGTCTCGGCGGTGGGGCAGGCCGCCAGGCTCAAGCGCCGGCAGCCGGGCGCGGTGCTCGCGGTGGTGGGCTGCACGGCGCGGCTCAAGGCGGAGTATCTCACCGAGACCGTGCCGGAGATCGACGTGCTGGTGGGCCCCGACCGGTATCAGGAGCTGCCCGCCCTGATCAGCCGGGCCCGTCACGAGAAGGTCCGCGCCCTGGCCCTGCAGTCGGTGGAGGGCTACGACTTCCAGCAGGCCCGCCCCCAGCCGGGGGAGGCCTGTCCGTCGGCCTTCGTCACCATCATGAAGGGGTGCGACAACCACTGCGCCTACTGCGTGGTGCCCGCCGCCCGGGGCCCCGAGGTGAGCCGCGAGCCTGCCGAGGTGATCGACGAGGTGCGCCGGGTGGTGGAGGCCGGGGCGCGGGAGGTGTTTCTAATCGGGCAGAACGTCAACTCTTACCGCGGCCTTCAGGGGGGCTTCCCCGCCCTGCTCTACGCGGTGGCCGACGTCGAGGGGGTGCGCCGGATCCGGTTCACCACCAGCCACCCCAAGGATCTGGGCGTGGAGCTGGTGGACGCCATGGCGACCATTCCCCAGGTCTGCGAGTGGCTCCACCTGCCGGTGCAGGCGGGCTCGAGCTGCGTGCTCCGCGCCATGGCGCGGGGATACACCCGCAGCGTGTATCTGGACCAGATCGGGCTGCTGCGGGATCGGATCCCGGATCTGGGGATCACCACCGACGTCATCGTGGGCTTCCCCGGAGAGCGTCGCGCAGACTTCGAGCAGACCCTGGAGCTGCTCGAGCAGGTGCGCTACGACGCCCTGTACTCCTTTCGGTTCTCCCCCCGGGAGGGGACCCCGGCCTTCGACCTCCCGGACGACGTCCCCTTCGAGGAGAAGCGGCGGCGGCTGTCGGAGCTGCAAGCGCTGCAGGCCCGCATCACCCGGGAGCGGCTGGAGGCGGAGGTGGGCCGGATCCGGGAGGTGCTCGTGGAGGGGCCGTCGCGCCGGGGTGGCGGGCAGCTCGCTGGGCGCAGCCGACGGAATCATGTTATCAACTTCATGGTGCTCCAGGGGCGTGATACGCCGCGGCCGGGTGACCTGGTGGACGTGGAGGTCACGGCCGCCGGGAGCCATACCCTGGAGGGAAACCTGGTGACGCACTGACGCTGACGCACCAACGTTGACGCGCGCCCGAGGGTGGTGGGCGAGGATGAGGACCGGGCGGGAGCCCCGGCGTAGGAGTAACCCGTGCAACAGTTCGTGAAAATGACGATTTCGGGCGTGGTCATGGATCCGCGCTCCAACCTGCCGGTGGTGATGCTCAAGGACGAGGACGGGACGCGGCTGGTGCCCATCTGGATTGGCGTGATGGAGGCCAGCGCCATCGCCGCCGCCCTGGAGGGCGTGGATCTGCCCCGCCCCATGACCCACGATCTGTTGCACAACATCCTCGACGAGCTCGGCGCCAACGTGCTCCGCGTGGACATCCCGCGGATCGAGGAGAACACCTTCTACGGGCTGGTGACCATCAGCCACGGGGGGCGGCTGCTCGAGATCGACGCCCGACCGTCTGACTCCCTGGCGCTGGCGGTGCGGGTGGGCTGCGAGATCGGCGTGGGCCAGGAGGTCATCGACACCGCCGGCATCTCCATCGAGGACGCCGGCGCGGTGGATCTCGAGGGCGCCGAGCAGGATCCGGAGAAGCTCAAGGAGATCCTCGCCAGCCTCCCCAACGAGATGTTCGGCAAGTGGAAGATGTAGGGACGTCTCAGCCCGGCTCGCGGCACAGCACGAAGTAGGCGTCCATGGGGGACTCGTGCTTGTAGGCGGCGCCGATGGACACGTGCGCCGAGACGCGTCGCATGAAATCCCGCATGTGGGCGAACACCAGGCCCTGCAGCCCCCGGGTCTGGGGGACCACCCGGGGCCAGCCCGGCGCCACCGGCCCGTCAGGCACGAGGTGGTAGTCGATGACCTGGGCTCCCCGCCGCTCCCAGTGGGCCAGGCCGGCCGTGGGCCGGAGCACGAAGTAGCCCGGGCCGATGCCCAGCGCGCGCAGCAGCGGAGGGTTGTGGTTGTAGCCGAACACGGCTGTATTTCCGGTGGCGACCGACGCCGATCGGCAGAAGCGCTTCTGGAAGGACCGGAAAACGGGCAGGGAGTTGCGGCCGTGGTGGATGACCTCGGTGGCGGCCGGGGTCTGGGACGGGACGAAGTGCGACTCGTCGAGCGGGACCGCGTCCTCGGCCCGCTGATACAGCCGCGCCATGGCGTCGGAGCACAGCGCCTGGATTTCCCGCATCCGTTCGGCGTGGCTCAAGCCATCGAGGAAGGCGCCGATGGTGTCGATCCCCGTCAAACCGCCCAGAATCAGCTCGTCTTTCAATCGCATGGTGTCCAATCGCTCCTGTCGGCTCCTGATGGCTCCTGATGGCTCCTGATGGCTCCCCTGATGGCTCCTGATGGCTCCTGATGGCTCCTGATGGCTCCTGATGGCTCCTGGTCGCACTTGGAGTGCTTCTTCGCCGCAGGATACCGGTCGCCGTGGGTGGAGGCAACTGGCCCGGCGAGCGGATTTTTCGGGCGGGATTCCCGCGTTGAAATGCGCCCCTCCGGCTGATACTCTGGGCTCGTATTCGTCGGATGGCACACGAAACACACTCTCGGACTTCTGCGCCGTGCGGGTGAATGTGATCGACGAAAGGACGTCCAACCCCGCAAGCTGGTTGCCGTCCGAGACTACCGATGAAAAAAGTCATCCTCCCCACAATGGTGCTGATCACCACCGCCTTCTGCTCCCGCCCCGCCCGGGCCGATCGGGTGGGGGAGCTGGTGCGCGAGCTGAAGTCCAACCCGAGCTACAAGGTCCGTCTCACGGCCGTGCTGACCCTGGCCAAGTACGCGGATCCCCGGGCCGTGAAGGCGCTCATCTACGCCCTCAAGAAGTCTGACGAGGATCCCCGCGTTCGGGGCTTCGCGGCCATGGCCCTCGGCCGGCTGCGAGCCCGCAAGGCCATCCGCGCCCTGCGGCGGGCCACCCGCTCGAAGAACGCGTTTTTGAAGGCTCGCGCCAAGAAGGCGCTGCACGGCATGTGTCCGCCCAGCTTGCGGGGCAAGCGGTTTTACATCAACGTGGACAAGCTCAAGGCCTCGGGGCCCAAGAGCAGGATGGCCGGGGCCATCGCCTCCATCCAGATCGCCAAGATCCTCGCGAAGCGCAAGGACGTGACCATGGGCTGGCCCCGCTGCAAAAAACCCTCGCGGCGGGACATCCGACGCAAGCGCCTCAAGGCGTTCTATCTGGACACCCGCGTGAAGGTCTCCAACTCGGGGGGCAAGACCGCCGTGAAGGTGAGCGTGCTGTTTACCACCTACCCGGGCCAGTCCATCAAGGGCAACGCCGGGGCGAAGGCGGCGGTGCCCGGCGCGCCGTCCCGTTCGAACCTCTCGAACCTCATCGGGGCGCTGGTAGGCGCCATTAAGTCCGACATCTCGCGCTTTTTGGACAGCCAGTAGTCGGAAGACGATCGACGGAAAGGCTGGAAGATGGCTCAGAACAAACCCTACAAGCGCAAGCTGCGCAACTTGCTGATCGACAAAGACTATCAGCTCCGATACACCGGCATCTCCGTGCTGATCGCGGCCGCGATCTGCGGAGGGTTGGGGGCGCTGGTCATCTGGCAGACGCGCGCGGCGAACCGTGAGTTCAAGCAGCAGCGGGCGCACGCCACCAAGCTGTTCAAGGAGCAGCGCGAGCAGACCACGAAGCTGGTGCGCAACATGCGCGCCGACACCACCCGGCGGGTCAAGCGGCTGCTCAAGGTGGCCACGGACATGCTCAAGCTGCAGCTCAAGGACGATGACCCCCTGGTCCGCGAAGGCGCCAAGGAGGCCATCAAGATCCTGGAAAAGGACGACCGGGAGCGGGTCAAGCGCCGCGTCAAGGAGGACCAGCGGCTCGCGGCGCTGCGGGCCAAGGCCGACAAGGAGCTGGTGTCCCAGCGCAAGGCCCAGGATCGCCAGGCCTCCGAGAGCCGGAGGCAAAAGGAGCTGATCCTGATCCTCGGCATCGTGGCCTTCGGAATGGTGTTTTTGGTGGTGATCTTCATCTTCAACATCGTGATCACGCACAAGGTGGCCGGGCCGCTGTTCAAGATGGGCCGCTACATGGACGAGGTGCGCGACGGGAGCTACTCCGAGGTGTGGAACCTGCGCAAGGGGGACCAGCTCGTGGACCTCTACTCGCGCTTCCAGGGCATGCACCAGGCGCTCAAGCAGCGGCAGGAGGAGGACATCGAGATCCTCGAGGCGGTGCTCGAATCCTGCGAAAGGAGCGACATGGACGCCGATTCCGTGCAGAAGCTGCGCGATCTACTGGACAAGAAGAGAAAGTCCGTGGGCGATTCCGAGTAGGCCGCTCGCCCGCGCTTTTGGTCGCTGGGGCTCAGCCCACCCGGGAGGCCATCGCCAGCAAGCCCACGTAGGCCGCGATCCCCAGCAGCGCCGTCGCCAGCCCCACCAGGGTGCCGATCCAGGCCGAGGCCTTCACCGCTGGACGCGGTGGGCGGCGTCTCAGCTCCAGGATCCCCGCCAGGCCTGCGAACAATCCCAGGGAGATACCGGGCCAGACCGTGATGGGGACCCATCCCAGCACCACCGCCAGGGCGGCGAGCGAAAGCAGGATGGAAGCGGATCCGAGCATGAAGATGTGATACACCCAATCGCGGAGATTGCGAAGCCCATGTCCGACTCACGAAAACCCGACGACGAGCGCGCCCTCGTTTCCGACGAGGTTCAAGAGGTTCAAGAGGTCGAATCCGCTGGTGATGCGGGGGCGGAGGCGGGGGCGACAAACGGCCAGGATCCGGCGGCCCACGGTCAGGATTCGGCGGCCCACGGTCAGGATTCGGCGGCCCACGGTCAGGAT
>CAYFWA010000351.1:0-1801 GCA_964346625.1 uncultured Myxococcales bacterium | reverse complement strand
CGGGTGGGGTACGAGCCGTGAAGCCCGGCGAGCCCCACAAGCCCGACAAGCCCGACAAGCCCGGCGCTCGCGGCGCTCCCGGCGCTCTCGGCGCTCCCGACAAGCCCGACAAGCCCGACAAGCCCGACAAGAACGGCGCTCTCGGCGCTCTCGGCGCTCCCGACAAGCCCGACAAGCCCGACGAGCCCGACAAGCCCGACGAGCCCGACAATTCCGACAAGTCCGACAAGCCGGTTCAGCCGGTCCAGCCGGTCCAGCCGGTCCAGCCGGTCCAGCCGGTCCAGCCGGTCAAGCCGGTCGTGTGCATCGTGGGCCGCCCCAACGTGGGCAAGTCCACGCTGTTCAATCGCCTGGTGGGCTCCCGCCTCGCCATCGTCCAGGACGACCCCGGTGTGACCCGGGATCGGCTCTACGGCCACGGGGATTGGGACGGCGAGGAGTTCGTGGTGGTGGACACCGGGGGGCTCACCCCCACGGACCCCTCCGCCATCTCCCGCTCCATCCGGGCGCAGGCCGCGGTGGGCATCGAGGAGGCAGACGTCCTGGTCTTGCTGGTGGACGCCCGCGCCGGGGTGACGGCCGAGGACCGGGAGGTCGCCGACCTGCTGCGGCAAAGCGGCAAGCCCGTGCTGCTCGCCGCCAACAAGACCGACGGCCCGCGTCTCGAGCTCGACGCCATGGAGTTCTACGAGCTCGGCCTCGGGGAGGTCATCCCCATCAGCGCCCAGCACGGGCGCAACACCGCCGATCTGCTCGACGCCCTGGCAGACAACCTCCGCGTCCGGGCGGCGCCCGCGGCGCCGGAGGGCCCGGCGGGCGACGCCGAACCAGAGGACCGCATGCGCGTGGCCCTGGTGGGCCGGCCCAACGCGGGCAAGTCCTCGCTCATCAACCGCCTCCTCGGCGAGGACCGGATGCTGGTGGACGCCAGCCCCGGCACCACGCGGGATCCGGTGGACTCCCGCTGGGACGCGGGCGACGCGCGGTTCACCCTGGTGGACACCGCCGGGATCCGGCGCAAGGCCAACATCGCGCTGGACATGGAGAAGATCGCCGTGGTGAAGGCCATCCGGGCGGTGGAGCGCGCCCAGATCGCGTGCCTGGTGGTGGACCTGGAGGCCGGCGCGGCGGAGCAGGACGCCCGGGTGGCGTCCCTCATCCAGCAGAGCGGTCGCGCCCTGTTGCTGCTGCTCAACAAGGTGGACCGCGTCCCCATCGGCAGCGCCCGCTACCGCGAGCAGGTGGCCGGCCTGCGCGACCAACTGCGGTTCGTGGACTGGGCCCCCGAGCTGCCCACCTCGGCGGTCACCGGCCGGGGCCTGGGCAAGCTCGGGCTGCACCTGAGCGAGGTCTTTTCGCAGTGGGACCGCCGCATCTCCACGGCGGTGATCAACCAGTTCCTCGAGGACGCCGTGCAGCAGCACCACCCGGCGGCCCACCGGGGGCGCGAGGTGAAGCTGTACTACGGCACCCAGGTCTCCACGCGCCCGCCGTCGTTCATGTTCTCGGTCAACGATCCCGAGGGGATCCGCCCGGCCTACCGCCGCTACCTGGCCAACCGCCTGCGCGAGGCCTTCCACTTCCAGGGCACCCCCCTGCGGCTTTTTTTCCGCCCCCGCAGCGGGCAGAAGGAAAAGCGCGGAGACCGCCCGTCCAAGGGGAGGTCGTCCAAGGGGAAGAAAAATGGAAAAGGGAAGGGGAAAGGGAAAGGGAAGGGGAAAAGGAAGGGAAGATAGAAAGGCTCTAAGGCCGCTGATCAAAATTAGTTTGTCAAGTTGGCGTGCGAGGCGCGCGGCTGGCA
>CAYFWA010000350.1:2428-7145 GCA_964346625.1 uncultured Myxococcales bacterium | reverse complement strand
CGGTGCGCCCCGCAACCCCCGCAGCGGGTTCGGTGCGGCGCGCCGGGCCGGGGGGCGCCAGCCCCGCAGGCGCGCCACGCTGCGGTTCGCCGGGCGGAAGCGCATGGGGTAGCTCACCCGGTACAGGGTCTGGTCCGACCAGGAGCGGGCCACCCGCAGGCTCTTGGCCGCGGCCACCAGGCAGCGGTGTAGCTTCGGGTCGCTCATGGTGGAGTGGTCGATCCAGGCGTCGGCCACCTCCCCCCGGGTGAGGTCCATGTACAGCACGGCGCGCCCCTTTTTGAACTTCGGCCCCGTGGCCTGGTAGCAGCGCGTGGCGCGCTTGAGGTAGAACTTCTTGATCATGCCGGCCACGATGGACTTGGTGAGCCGCCCGGGCGCCTCCCGGGTGCTCTTGTCCGGGGGGGCGTGGGGGGAAACGCGGTCCACGTGGAACGGGCCCACCGCCAGGTCCAGGGCCCCCACCGGGGCCATGCGCCGGAAGAAGCGCCCACCCCAGCGCTTGGCGAACCGGAGCCGATCCCGCCCGAAGGCGTTGTCGGGGTGGATCACCACCAGCGAGCGGGCGGGGCTCACGCCCCGAGCGTCGGCCTCGCCGCGCGCGTCCGTGCCGTCCGCCCCGTCCCTGTCGTCTACGCCGGCTGTGCCGTCCGCGCCGTCCTCGCCGCTGAGCACGCGCCGCAGGTGGCGGCGCCAGCGCTGGGGCAGGGGCCGCGCGGTCACCTGCTGCTGGCGGCGCTTGCCCCACCACCCGAAGCGCAGGCTGGCGCGCCGCGCGGTGCCCGCCGGCGTGCGGTGCACCACCAGGTGCCCGCCCACCAGCGTCAGGTCCGGATGGGGCAGGCTCACGCGGCGGCCGTCCACCTTCAGCTTCAGGTTGGTCAGCCGCCCCGCCCGCGCCAGGGACGCCGCGAGGTTCCCGGCGGCCTGGTGGCTGGCTTTGTCCCCGCGGGCGGAGCCGTCCTCGTGGCGCCGGGGATCGAAGCCGAAGGCCAGCCCGCCCTGCCGGCGCGCCAGCCGGTGCAACGGCCCCTCGCGCAGGCGCCGGGTGACGCCGGAGGAGGGCCGCCCCACCAGGATCAGCAGCTCGGTTCCCGGCGGCGCGTCGGGCCAGACCGCGTGGGCGTGCTCGCGCTCGGGCAGCAGCCCGTCGGTGAGCACCACCACCAGGCGCCGCCGGGCCGTGCGGCCCTTGCCCAGCAGGGCGTAGGCCTTGCGCAAGCCCTGCTTGAGCGAGGTGCCGTTTTTCAGTGCCAGGCGCCGGTGGCGGCGCAGCGCCGCCTTCACGCGCCCGGCGGTGGCCGGCCGCAGCCGGGCCACCCGCTTGGCGCGGTCGGCGAAGCTCACCAGTCCGAAGCGGGTCTGCTTGCCGAGCTGGGCGGTCACCGCCCGCAGCACCGCCGCCGCGGTGTCCCGGTGGTGTCGCCACATGGACCGGGAGTCGTCCACCAGCAGCACCACGTCGCTGCCCCACCGGCGCCGGGCGGCCCGCGGGTTGCCCTGCAGCAGCACCAGCGCGCGGCCCACGCCCCCCGCCGGCGTGTTCCTTGCCCTCCGGGCCCGGCGGCCGGACTGCCGCGCCCGGCGGTCTGACTTCCGGGCCCGGTTACGCGCCGTGCGCTCCGGTCCGCTCGCCGGCGGCGCCGCGAACAGCGCCAGCCGCAGCGGCTGCGACGTCGGGATGGGCGGATCCGAAAGCGGCCGCTGCAGCGTGGACTTGGCGGGCACCCGCAGCCGGTAGCGGCGTCGGCCCGACCGGAACGGCGAGCGATCCTCGATGGTCACCGTGGCGCGCGCCAGGTTGCCGCCGCGCCCCCGCCGCGGGTAGACGTAGACCCGCTGGCCCCAGCGCAGGGTCACCGGGTGGACGTAGCGGTACCGTACTCGAAGGCTCCCCTGGGCAGGCACCGGGTAGACCCGCAGCCGATACCGGTTCGGCCCGGTCTGCTCCAGCCACGCCGGGTCGGCCCGTTGGGCCGCCTTGGGCAAGCGCTCCACCTTCTCCACGGTGCGGCGCACCGCCTTGGCGTTTAGCAGGGCGCCGGAGACCCACCGCCCCTTGAGCCGCACCGCCAGATCCGTGACCACCGCCCGCGGCGGAGTGCGGAAGGTCAGGATGCCCTCCTCGGCCCCGGCGGTGCGGGAGCGCAGCGACACCGTCACCGTGGTCTCGGCCAGCACCCCGTGCACCCGGGCCGACACCTGGTGCTTGAGCTCCCGGACCTGCCGCCCGAATCGTCCATCGGCCAGGGCCGGCGTCCGCGCCGCGGCCGGGTCGGGAACCGCCAGCAAAGCGATTGCCCCGACGGCAATCACCGCGAGGCCCATCCTCCTGCCGAGCGCCCAGGCGTGGGGGATGATCGCCGCGCTTGTGGACGCAAGAGACGCCGACACCGGCTTCGAGGCAGTGTTGGGAGCGGTGATCGGCAGGGATGCTGGGATCGTGTCCAACCTATCCATGCTGTACATGTTGGCTTGGACGACGGCCAGGCGCAATTGTTCCCGGGCTCGAGCCAAGGAAGCGCATCTCGGCCGCCGGGGTCTGGATGGTGACGAGAGGGGAGGCCGAAATCGCGTGACGGCGCAACAAGGACGACCACCGGACCGATGGCTGAGAGCCTGTCGATGGCATGAGGCGCGCCGGCACGAAATACTCTGAGTTCGGTTGGTTGCGGCTGTAGGCTGCGCTATGCTGGCAGTGATGATGAGCCTGGAGGATGCCAAGGCACTGCTGACGGCGCTTCAGCGCGAGGGAGTGCAGTACGTGCTCGTGGGATCCATGGCCATGGCGGCCCAGGGCCTGGTCCGCGCCACGCTGGACATGGACTTCTTCGTCTCGCCCGAACCCGCGAACGTGGAGCGACTCAGAAACGCGCTGCGCGCCGTCTTCGATGAGGACCCCTACATCTCCGAGATCACCGCCCGTGATCTGGGAGGCGACTACCCGGCCATCGAGTACCACCCTCCCCACGGCCGATACTCCATCGACATCCTGTCGCGGCTGGGGGAGGCCTTCTGTTACGAGGACCTGGAGTGGGAGGAGTTGGTGCTGGGAGGGGTGGTGGTGCGCGTGGCGACGCCACGGATGCTGTATCGAATGAAGAGGGACACGGTGCGCCCGCGGGACAGCGCGGATGCGGCTTGGATCCGGGAGGTTTTTCGGATCGAGGAGGACTGAGGACTGATGTCCGTCAAAAAGTACACGTCAGTGGATCAGATGCCCGGTGCGGACACCTACCCCCCCGGGGATCCGGAGAACCTGAGGCGGCTGGCGGAGGCCAACGCGCTGGCTGCCCTCTTTCGCGAGATCCGATTCACGCCCGGCGTTTTCAAGTTTCGATCCGTCGAGGAGGCCAGCCGACACCGACAGGAGCGAGAGATCTCTCCCCGTCGAGAGGCTAGATGAAGCGCGTGAGCAGCTCCCGCAGCACGGCGCGGGGGCCGTCGGGGTGCTCCTGGGCCTGCTGTACGAGGGGGGCGAGCTTGGCCCGGACGCCGGGCTGCTCGAGCTCGTCGAGGGCGCGCAGGGCGCCCATGCGGCGGCCGAGCTGGAAGGCGAGACGGTCCTCGTCGGGCCAGCCCAGGAACCGGTCGAGCAGGTCGAGCAGGCGCTGCTTGTCGTCGGGGAAGGTCCCCTCCACCTCCTCGAGGAGGTTGAGGATGTGGTCGCTGACCAGGGTGGAGCGGATGCCTTCGAGCCCGGACACGAAGCGGCGGATCTCGCGGACCACGCCGTCCTCGTCCAGGGGATCGAAGCCGTCGGCGTCGAAGGTCTCGCGCAAGGTGGTGCCCTGGCGAAGGCCGAGGGTGCGCAGCCGGATGAAGTGGGGATCGATCTGGTTGAGGGCGTCGGCGGTCTCGTCGGCGTGCTCGTCGGTGAGCTCCACGCCGCCGAGCCCGGGCATGACGTACTCGGACAGCTCCATGCCGGCGGCCACCACCTGCTGGCCGGCCTGAATGTGGTCGGCCTTGGTGGAGCCCTTCTTGACCCGCTCGAGGACCTTGTCGGAGGAGGACTCCATGCCCACGTGGATGCGGTTGAGGCCGGCCTCGGCCAGGGCGCGCAGATCCTCGGGAGCGATCTTGGCCAGGGTGTGGGAGCGCGCGTAGCTGGTGATGCGGTCCACCGCGGGGAACACCTCGCGCAGCTTGTGCAGCACGCGCGCCAGGTCTGCGGGCTTGATGAGCAGGCTGTTGGCGTCCTGCAAAAACACGGTCCGGCCACCGGACATGAGCCACAGGGCCACCTGGCCCACGCCGGGGTAATCGGGCTGCTCGTCCACCAGGCGCTGCACTGCGGGGATGGCCACCCGGCCCGGGCTCCCCAGCTCTTCCGAGATCTCCTGCAGCCGGTCGCGCACCCGGCCCATGGCCTCGATGTCGGACAGCACGTCCTCCACGGGGCGGCGCGAGAACTTCTTGCCCTTGTACACCGGGCAGAAGGTGCACTTGTTCCAGGGGCAGTTGCGCGTCACGCGCACCAGGAGGCTGCGCGCCTCGCTGGGGGGACGGATGGGGCCGACCTCGAAGTGATAGGGGCTGCGGGCTTCACAGTGCTCGGTGCTCATGGGGCGGAGTCTAGCGCGAAAAGCGCGTGCTGTCCGGTATCGCTCGGGGGATGGCGGGTGGGGCTGGGGGGCGGTGTCGGGACCCCCTTTTCAGCTTTTCAGCTTTTCAGCTTTTCAGCTTTTCAGCTTTTCAGCTTTTCAGCTTTTCA
>CAYFWA010000350.1:0-2328 GCA_964346625.1 uncultured Myxococcales bacterium | reverse complement strand
GCTCTTGCCCATGGCGGCCTTGCAGGTCTTTTCGTACAGGTCGCGGAAGATGTTGTTCGGGTCGGTGATCGCCTTGACCGCCGCGAAGTTTTCGCGGTGGAAGATGGTCCAGAACTCGTCCTCGGGGTAGTAGTTGTAGGAGATGAGCGTCTTGATCCCGTTGAGCTCCTGGAGCTTCTGCTCCATGAGCCGGTAGTAGTTGGTCTCGCCGCGCTGTTTCATGCCGTAGATGGCGATGTCCACCATGAGCTCGTCGTCCATCCCCTTCCAGAAGGAGTCGGCGAGCCACTCGTAGTCGTGGACCCGGCGGTAGGGCACGCACCACAGGGGGAAGTGCCCGAAGTCCTCGGCGTACCACCGCAGAAAATCGGCGAGGCGGGAAAAGGGCAAGAAGGTGTCCACGGTGACGTCGGGACGATCGTCGTTCAAAAGGAGCCAGCGCAGCTTCTCGGCCAGTCGCAGGATCTCCGAGGAGCCGAGGAACCTGCCGAGCAGCAGCCGGCCCACAAAGGACTTGGGGTGGACGTTGGTGACGCCCTGGTCGTAGCGGTAAAAGTAGTGCGGCGTCTTCAGGTAGTCCTCGCGGCGGGTGGCGGTGCTCTGGTAGTAGACCTTGAGCCAGTCGTAGCGGTTGGTGTAGGGCGCGAAGTCCACGAAGTCGCCCACGCACAGCGAGAGCTGGGTGGGCGAGTGGATGATCCCGTCCATGAAGTCCACGTCCTGGCGCACGTAGTGCGACCAGATGGAGTCCAGGTAGCTGTCGATCGAGCCGTGGTGCTCGTGGCGCAGGTGCACGTAGGGCTTGGCGGGCACCAGGTGAAACACCAGCCGGGTCAAAATGCCCACGGTGCCGAAGGAGCCGTGCATCATCTGGAAGATGAGCTGGTGCTCGTTTTCCGGGGTGCAGGTGAGCACGTCGCCCTGGGCGGTGACGATCTCGTACTCGAGGCAGGTGTCGTGAAAGCCGCCGTACCGGTAGGACATGGACTCGATGGAGCAGCCGGCCACGGCGCCCCCGATGGTGATGGTCTCGAGCTCGGGCACCACGATGGGGACGAAGCCCAGCGGCAGGGTGTGATTCACCACCTTGCAGAAGGGCACCCCGGGCTCGGCGATGCAGATGCGGCGCTCGGGATCCACCTCGATGACCTCGTCCAGGTCCAGCAGGTTCACCTTCTCGTCGGTGTGCTTCTTGTCGTGGACCTTGGGCACCTGGTGCGACACCACGCGCTTTTGGCGCGATAGCGGCGCGGTGCCGCGGCGATGCCGGAGTTGGGTGGCCACCCGGTCCACTTTGCGCGCGTGCGCCTCGCTCTTTTTCCGCCCCCGTGCGGTGTGGGCCGCGATGGGCTCGGTATCGGCGCGAGGGCGCACGGGAAACGCGTCGTGGTCGTCCAGGGGCATCGGTGGGGACGCGCTGCCCAAGCGGCTGGCGGTGGCAGGCGTTGAGGCTCTCGCGGGCTTGGGGGTGCTCATGATCCTCGGGCTCCTGTGGGGAAGGGGCGACCCGCGCGGCGGGCCGTTTGGCTCGGGGTTTGGCGGCGGCGTTCGCGGGGAAGCCGGCGGTGTCGCGGGGCGGTCCGCTCCGGTCCGGTCCGGTCCGCTCCGGTCCGCTCCGGTCCGGTCCCGTCCGGTCCGGTCCCGTCCGGTCCGGACCGGTCCGGTCTGGGGTCTGCGGTCAGCGCCGCACCAGCCGGGAGAGCCCGCCGCCGGCCCGCTCGGCCCACGCGGTCCACCGCTTGAAGGGCAGCTCCTTGAAGGGGAGCCCCTTGAAGGGCAGCCCCCCGAAAGGCAGCGCGCTGGCGTGCGCGGCGGGCTCCTCGGCGGCCTCGAAGCGCAGCACGTTGTGGGCGAAGACCTCCATACGGGACGTGATGTTGGGCGGGTAGGGCTGGCCGTCGTTTTCCAGCGCCAGCACCGGGTAGTTGCGGGCCTTGGCCCAGGGGGCGTAGACCCCCTCGATGAGCCGGCCCGGCAGACACCCGAAGGGCGCGATGATGGCCACGCCGGAGTAGCCCTCCCGCATGGCGGCGGCGCCCACGGCCGGGGACACGGTGGCCTCGCTCTCGAGCTCGGGATCCACGAAGTCGTGCTGCCCTTCGCCGATGACGGCGTTCATGTCGTGGGGCACATGGGGCACCAGACCGGTGGGCCGCAGCGTCGAGGCGATCTTCTCCTCCACGTGCCGCTTCCACAGGTGCTCCACGAGGTACTCCGCCTCGTCCTTGAGCCCACCGTCGGCCAGGGCGCGGACCCAGCCCTCACGGCGGCGGCGGCCCTCCATGATGAACTTGCGGGCGTAGTCGGTGTAGTGGAACCACTCGGTGA
>CAYFWA010000349.1:3432-7146 GCA_964346625.1 uncultured Myxococcales bacterium | reverse complement strand
GGCATCCGACCTTCGGCACCAGGCATCCGACCTTCGGCACCAGGCATCCGACCTTCGGCACCAGGCATCCGACCTTCGGCATAAGGCTTTCGGGACGCGGCCCTGACTTCCGAAGTCCCAGCGGCAGATACCGACGAGGCCGGGAGTCGGACAAAAGTCCGACCCCTTGTTTACAAGGTGGGCGACTTTTGTCCGCATAACCGGACAAAAGCCGGGGACCTTGGGGGTAGGTGGCGGAGAAATGTCCGCTTATGCGGACAAAAGTCGGGGACCTAGCAAAATAGGAGGTGGACTTTTGTCCGCGGCGGTACCACCGTGGTGCTCGGGGGAAGCGGAGGGGACGAACGACGGAGCTACTTCTTGCGGTTCCAGGGCATGACGGCGTCGTGCAGCTCGGGGCCCCACTCCTCGCCGTCGGCCAGGCGCCGGCGCAGCTCGATGAAGTCCACCTCCCGGCCGACCTCCTTGTTGCCGCTGTTGAAGGCCTGGAACCCGGCGCGGGCCTCGGTCATCATGTTGAGCCCGAGGAACGCCCGGTTGGTCTCCTTGTTGTTGTTCCAGTGGATCAGCTTGTGCTTGCGCACCGACTCCACGCTCTTGGTGATGCAGCCGGGGAAGGTGTGCAGCAGCTTGCCCACCATGGAGTCCACGGCGTTGTCCAGCGGCGTGAGGTCGATCTCGCCGCTTTTGAGCAGCGCCTTGCCCTTCTCCTTGTCCTCGCCGGACTTGAAGTCGCCGTAGACGATCTGGCCGTTTTCCAGCCAGCGGTCGGTGACCACCATCGGGTTGGGGATGAGCTTGCCGTCCACCTTGAGGGTGGGCACAACCTGGCTGATGAGGCCGTTGCGCAGCGCCGTGTAGGAGGACCAGGGCTCGCACAGGGTGCAGGACCACATGCCGAGCTCGGCCCCCACGTACACCGGCAGGAAGTCGGTGGAGCCGCCGTCGGCCACCGAGCCGTGGCGCGGACCAGCCTGGCCGAAGTTCGCCAGATCGCTGGCCACCGTGAAGTCGCAGGCCATGCCGATCTCCTGGCCGCCCGCGATGCGCATGCCGTTGACCCGGTTGATCACCGGCTTGTCACACTTCATGATGCCGGAGACCATGTCGATGAACAGACGCATGTACTGCCGGTACTCCTCGGGGTTGCCCGCGTAGTACTCGGCGTACTCCTTGGTGTTGCCGCCGGTGCAGAAGGCCTTCTCGCCCACCGCCGTAAAAACCACCGCCACCACGTCGCGCATGTTGGAGGCGCTGCGGAAGTCCAGGATGGTCTGCTTCACCATGTCGGTGGTGTAGGAGTTGTACTGCTTGGGGTTGTTGAAGATGATCCAGGCAGTGTAGAGCCCCTCCACCTCCGAGCCGTCGAGATCGCGCACCGGGCGCTTCTCGAACTTCACCATCGGATCGCGATCCTTCTGGTCGGGTACAAGGTCGTGATTCTTGAGCTCGCTGGGCATGCTGTCTCCCTCCTCGCCGATAATCGCCGAGTACGTTGGTAAAAGGCTGCGAGTGGCAGTCATACCGTCAGAGGGGGGGCTGGATCAAGGGATACCCGAGCAACCAGGACGGATGGAAGAGCCGAGGCCGCGGTGCGCCGAAATTTTGCGCACTCGAGGGATATTGTGCCCGGGCGACGTCGTTTGGCCCTTGGCGAGGCGCCCGGGGGCCGGCGCGGGGGGGCGGCGGCCCCGCGGCGAGCCTGGCGGCGGCCACCGCGCAAATGGCTCGACCAGTTGACTCGGGTTGAACAGGTAGTATTCTTACAGGTAAGTGTCTTACCGAAGTCTTCCATGCGCATCACCTCCAAAGGGCAAGTGACGATCCCGCAACACATCCGGAAGAAGCTCGGCTTGCTGCCGGCCACCGAGGTCGAGTTCGTGATCGACGGCAACGCCGTACGGATCGTGAAGGTAGAGCCGAAACCGGGGAATAGCCGCGGAGAGCAGGTCATCGGCAACCTCAAGGGCCGCGCCAGCGTCTCGATGTCCACCGACGAGATCATGGCGCTCACTCGTGACGCACCCGATGCTCAACCCGAGCCGGACGCGGACGACGCATGAAGGCCACAGTGGTCGACAGCAACGTGATCCTGGATGTCGCCACGGAGGATCCCGTCTGGGGGCGATGGTCCACCGGGGCGCTGGAAGCCACGGCCAACGAATCGATGCTGGTGATCAACCCGCTGATCTACGCCGAGGTCTCCATCGGCTTCGATCGCATCGAGGCGCTGGAGGACGCCCTACCGGCCGCGCTGTTTCGACGCGAGCGCCTGCCCTACGAGGCCGCCTTCCTGGCGGGCAAGTGCTTCCTTCGATACCGGCGGCGCCGAGGCGGCTCCAAGCGCTCCCCCCTGCCCGACTTCTACATCGGCGCCCACGCCGCGGTGGCGGGTCACCGCCTGCTCTCGCGCGACGCCGCGCGCTACCGGACGTACTTTCCGCGGCTCGAGCTCATTGCGCCGTCGCGAACGTCGTAGCGCGCTGAGCCCGGTTTCGGGGATGCCGATCGCTCAGGGCTGGGAACGGTAGCGGGTCGAGGGGGGAACGAAGAGGCGATCTGGGAATCAACGGCTCTTGCGCCGACGGCGTTTACGCTCGCGGCGCTTGCGCTCGCAGCGCTCGCGGCGCTTGCGCTCGCGGCGCTTGCGCTCGCGGCGCTTGCGCTCGCGGCGCTTGCGCTCGCGGCGCTTGCGGCGCTAGCGGCTCTTGCGGCTCTTGTGGCGCTTGCGGCTCTTGCGGCGCTTGCGCCGATCGCGGCGGCGCTTCCAGCGGTACCAACGCCGGCGCTTGCGCCAGCGCTGTTTCACGATGCGCCGGATGCGGCTCGACGAGTACCGATTGATCCGCGGCCGACGGCGCACCCAGGGGTACTGCGTGCCCCGCACCTCCATGAGCACCGTGCGAAAGAGCCGGTGGCGCCGACGATCCTGCGGGTGGTGCACCGACACGTGGTAGTGGTCCTCGTGGCCCTTGTCGTAGTCCGGGGTGAGCACCGTCTCGAACAAGCGCGAGGCGTCCAGATCGCAGGCCAGATCCCGCAGCACCCGGGACTTGTAGTCCGGGGCCCGCCCCTCGCAGGTGCGGCCCTTGCCGAGCCCCTTCTCGTAGTGCTTCTTCACGCTGATGCGGCGGCCCTTGGTATCGATGAAGGCGTGGATGTCGATGGCCAGGCCCAGCGCGTGGCGGCTGAGCCGGCCGCTGCCGTCCACCCGACGCCAGCAGTAGAAGTTGGAATGCACCACGGCCTTGATCCGGTTGACCTTGAACAGCTCGTTGGCCCGGGCCAGGGCCACGGCCATCCGGCAGTCCATCACCATGGCGTTGCTCTTGTAGCGCGGCACGTACCGCGTGCGGCCGATACGACCACCCAGGATCCGGACCGGTGTGGCCACGCCCTTGACCTTGCGCAGCCGCTTGAAGCGCACCCGCAGCGCCCTCAGCATCCGCAAACAACCGCGATCCTTATAAGAATCCGGTGCCGGTTTGTAGTACTTGCGCGGCACGTGGGGTATCTTGTACCCGCCACTGGCCACCGCCAGGCCCGCCGCGAGGCCCGCCGCGAGCAGCGGCACCGCCATGACGAGCAACACGATGATATTTCTGGACTTTCTTGTGCTCATGGATACGCGTGTCTCGAGGGGGGGGCGGGATCGTGATAGCCGATCCCGGGTGGAATGCAAACCCGGATTTCCCTCCGCGGGAAGACTCTGGA
>CAYFWA010000349.1:0-3332 GCA_964346625.1 uncultured Myxococcales bacterium | reverse complement strand
TGAAGACTCTGGATGAAGACTCTGGATGAAGACTCTGGATGAAGACTCTGGATGAAGACTCTGGATGAGGAGATGCCCACGGCGGTTCGACGGAGGGAATCCCACTCCATTCATACCCGTAGCAGGGATGCCCCCTTCCCCCACCGCAGGCATCTGCCGACCACGCCGGGGCGCACCCGCGACCCAGGGGGACGTTGACACTGACGGGTGCCGGCCCGTATACCAGGCGCAAATCGAGCTACGCGAACCCATGATGAAGAAAGTCGCAATCGCCACCCTGATCCTGACCACCGGCGCGGTCGCGGGGCTTCAGGCTGCGCAAGCCGGTCTGACCGGCCATGCGCCGGCGCCTGAGACCGCCTCGGCTCCAGCCGCCGGTGCCGGCGCCGCCGCTGCCCGAGCACGGGCAGCGCGCGCCCCCGCAGCGCGTGCTGGCACCGACCGGCCTCTCACGGAACGGCCCGCCGACCGGCGCGCCGGGGCCCGCCTCACGCCTGTACGGACACGCCCGGGACCGCCACCGCCCCCGGCCCGGGTGTTGCTGGTGGGCGACAGCCTCATGGCCACGGCCCTTGGCCAGCGCATCGAGACCGAGCTCAACAAGGTCCGCCACGTCAAGGCCCGGCGCGTGGCCAAGAGCGCCACCGGCCTCGCCCGCCCCGACGTGTACGACTGGCCCGTGGTCACCGCCCGGGCCGTGGCCAAGCGCGACCCCCACCTGGTGATCATCCTCATCGGCAGCAACGACGGCCAGGATCTCATCCCGCCCAAGCGCACCCGCCGCCGGGTGCGCGAAAAGCGCGTGCGCACCCGCCCGGTGCGCTGGGGCGGTCGCGAGTGGCCCGAGGCCTACCGCGACCGGGTGGATCGGCTGCTTTCGACGCTGCAGGCCCGGCGCCGCCTGGTGCTGTGGATGGGCCTGCCCCCCATGCGCAGCCGCAGCCTCGAAAAGAAGCTCGCCCTGGTGCGGCGCGAGCAGCGGGCGGGCATGGAGCCCCTGGGCATCGGCGGCCAGTACGTGGGCCTGTTTCCCTTCGTGCGCCACCTGCGCGCCCGCGCGCCGCGCACCAAGAAGGGCAAGCGCAAGCCCGGGTGGCTGTTCAAACGCGACGGCGTGCACATGAGCTACCGCGGCTCCCTCCGCTTCGTGGGCCTCTTCGAGCCGGTGCTATGGCCCTGGATCGCCCGCGCCCAGGTGCGCGCCCACCGCGCCGCGCCAGAAAAATCGGGTGATCGGGTTCGGTGAGCGATCCGGCACCCAATGCATCCGACCTTGACGTCCTGCCGTCATAGAATAGGCTCTTCATATGGAGAAAACTGGAGACACCTATGGAGCTCTCAAAAAAGACAACGATCCTGCTGTCTCCTGACCTCCATTCGTTTCTGACCCGACTGGCGGAGGAGCAGAATGTGAGCCTGGGTGCGTTGATCCGGACCGCCTGCGAGCAGCAGTACGGGTACGTACCCGATCAGGAGCGTGTCCGCGCCGCCGAGGAGCTGTCGCGGCTGGCGCTACCCGTGGCTGAGCCCGAGACCCTCAAGCGCGAATCCACCGTCGAGCCCGACTCGCTCCTCCCATGATCCTCACTCGCTCTCCCTCACTCGCTCTCACCCCGGTTCCTCCCATGATTCCCCTGTGATCCTCCCATGATCCTCATCGACGCCAATGTCTTCATGTACGCCGCGGGAGCAACGCACCCGAACAAGGCACCCAGCGCGGCATTTCTCAGGGCCATCGCGCGCGGTGAGCGCTCCGCCGCCGTCGATGCGGAGGTGCTCCAGGAAATCCTCCACCGGTACCGGGCCATCCGCCGCTGGGAGGATGGCAAGAGCGTTTTCGATCTGGCCCGTCGCATCGTCCCCATCGTCGTGCCCATCACCGCGGAGGTGCTCGACGAGGCACGGGGGCTTCTCGACGAGCACCCGTCCCTGATGGCGCGGGACGCGCTCCACGCGGCCGTGGTTCGTGTGGTGGACTCCGAGGCCTTCTGCAGCTTCGACCGGGATCTCGACGGGATCGAGGGTGTGACCCGTGTCGAACCGGACGCGCATCGGTGAGAGCAACCAGGACGGATGGGGGAGCCGAGGTCGCGGTGCGCCGAAATTCTGAGCACTTGAGGGATACTGTGCCCTGGCGACGTCGTTTGGCCCTTGGCGAGGCGCCCGGGGCCGGCGCAGGGGGGGCGATGGCCCCGCGGCGCTCCCGGCGGCAGCCACAGCACAAATGGCTCCGTCCCCATTGCCCTTGACATCTGATGTTATCGGACACAACATCAAACATCAAACTTGAAGATTCAAAGGGTAAACATTGCAAGCGGACCCGTCATGCGTACGACCCTGGATATCGACGATCCCATCCTGGAGTCTCTCAAGGAGCTGAAGCGGCGCGAGGGCAAGTCGCTCGGCCAGCTCGCCTCGGAGCTATTGGCCCGCGCCCTGCAAGAGAAGAAGCGCCAGGAATCGGAGCAACCGCGCCCCGTCAGTTGGACCGCCAGGCCAATGGGCGCGCGCGTGGATCTCGGCGACCGCGACGCCCTGTATGACGCGCTGGATGGCCGCGAATCATGAGCTTCGCGGTGGATGTCAACCTGCTGCTGTACGCCTCCGATCAGAGCTCACCCCACTACGCAAAGGCGGAGGCGTTCATCCGCTCGATCCTGGAGCGGGACGAGCTCTGCTACCTGGCCTGGCTCACCATCATGAGTTACCTGCGCATGGCCACCCACGCCCGGATCTTCGCAACGCCGCTCAGTCAGGCAGAGGCGCAGGGCAACATCTCGACCCTTTTGGCCCAACCGCAGGTACGCTGTCTGTCAGAGCGTGACGGATTCTGGGAGGTCTACCGAGAGGTGGCCGGCGCGCTGCCGGTGCGGGCCAACCTCGTGCCCGACGCCCACCTGGCGGCCCTACTCAAGCAGCATCGCATCCGCACGATCTGCACCCACGACCGCGACTTTCGCAAGTTCTCCTTCCTGCGCGTGGTGGACCCACTCGACGATTCGGACCGGATCCACTCGCGAGCCTCACTATCGGCTTCATGTGGGGACGGTGTGGCCAGACGGAAAGCAAACGAAACGCCAGAGGGTCAGGGCGAGCCGTAGGGATCATCGATGAGGCCGCTGCGCGTAGTCATGGGCCTCGGCCGAGCCCGGCGGCGGGGTGGAGCCCGACGAGCTCGCGCGGACGTGGTGGAAGCTCGGCGACGCGGGCGCACGCGATGTCGGCGCAAGCGAGCCCGACGGCTCGGTCGACGGGGCCGCGTCCGCCGCTGCGGCTGCGTGGTCACGGGACGGGCGTCCATGGCTCGCGCGCTCTTCGACCCCGCCTCCATG
>CAYFWA010000348.1:2897-7154 GCA_964346625.1 uncultured Myxococcales bacterium | reverse complement strand
GCGGGCGCGGCGGACGAGGCGGGCCGGGCGGTGCGCGGGACAGCCAGGGATCGGCCCGGCCGGCCCGCAAGGCCAAGGGGCTGGTGACCCTGATCCACCCCGACGGGCGGCGGGTGCCGGTGTGGGCCGACAGGGGGGACGTGATCCCGCTGGGCAAGGGCTACGTCAAGGCCGGCGCCGTAAAGTACGCCCTGCGCTACACCGGGGCGCCCGCGCTGCGCTACAAGCGCCAGGGACGTGCCATCGTGGTCAACGGCACGGTCCGGGCCCTGGTGCTCAAGGACCTGCCAGCGGAGAAGGCCGCCGCCCTGGTGGCCCGGCACGCGGCTACGGTCCAGACGGTGATCGACGACGGGAAGGCGGCCCTCGAGCCGGCGGTGCTGGCCGCGCTGGCCAAGGTGCGCACGCCCAGGCTGCTGCTTCAGCTCCACCGGCTCAAGGGCGGCGTGGACCCGCTGCGGCGGCTCGACCGGCTCGGCGACAAGCTCTGGGGGCTGGTGTTCGTGGCGGCGCGGATGACCGACGAGGACTTCGGGCTGCTCACCGGGCGGCGCTCGCTGCGCGCCCTGCTGCTGGTGGACACGGCCCTCACCGACGCCGGCGCGGCGCTGCTGGCCAAGCTCACCGGGCTGCGGCTGCTGCATTTGACCTGGGCCGAGCTGACCGACAAGGGCGTGGCGCGGCTCACGGCCCTGCGCGGGCTGCGGCGCCTGCGGCTGCAGGCGCGCAAGGTCACCGCCGCGGGGCTGGCCCACCTGGCCCGGCTGTCGCGGCTGCGCACGCTGGACCTCACGCGCACGAAGGTGACGGCCGCCGGGCTCGCCGCGGTGGCCCAGCTCACCGGGCTGCGGGGCCTCAAGCTGCGCAAGACGGGCCTTTCCGACGCGGCCCTCGTTCACCTGGCCCGGCTGCGGGAGCTGCGGTGGCTCAACCTGGAGTGGAACCAGCTCAGCCACCAGGGGCTGCGGCACCTGCGGGGGTTGCGCAAGCTGCGCTCGCTGAACCTCAACACCACCGGCGCCAAGGACAAGGAGATGGCCGAGGTGGGCCGGCACCGTGGCCTGGAGCACCTCAACCTGGCGGGCATGAAGCTCGGCGCCACCAAGCTCGGGCCCATCGGGCGTCTCAGCCGGCTGCGGTTTCTGGACCTGGGCCCCACCAACACCACCGACTTCGACCTGCGCTATCTGTCGGGCCTCACGCGGCTCGAGGCGCTGAACCTGCGGGGCACTCTGCTCAAGGGCCGCGGCCTGGCGCGGCTCGCGCCCCTGACCCGATTGCGCTGGCTCGGGCTCGAGGAGACCCAGGTGCTGCCCAGGCACCTCGCGCGGTTCAAAAAGCAGCACCCCCGCTGTGTGGTGCATCGCTGAGGCGGGGTGGTGCACCGCTGAGGCGGCGATGATGCATCGCTGAGGCGGGGCCCGGCGCGTGAGCGCCGCGGGGCCCGGCGCGTGAGCGTGCCTTACTTCGAGGCGAAGCGCGCCTGGAAAAAGCGCAGGCGCTCGGGCTCGTAGACGAACTCGAGGCCGCGGATGGACTCGCGGCGCTGATGGACGCGGACGATGCCCTCGGCCACGGCGCGCATGTGGTCGTTGGTGTAGACGCGGCGGGGGATGGTGAGCCGCACCAGCTCCAGGGCCGGGCGATGGTTTTCCCCGGTGGCCGGGTCGCGGCCCTTGGACACGTTGCCGCGCTCCATGACGCGCACGCCGGTCTCCACGAAGATCTCGGCCGCCAGGCGTTGGGCGGGGAGCTCGTCCTGGTCGAGGTGCGGTAAAAAGCGCTTGGCGTCCAGGAAGATGGCGTGGCTGCCGGGAGGGGTGACGATGGGCACGTTGGCCTCGAGCAGAAGCTGGCCCAGTAGCTCGGTCTGCCGCACCCGGGAGCGGATGTAGCGGTCGTCGAGCATCTCCTGCACCCCCCGGGCGATGCAGGCCAGGTCCGCGGCGGGCAGGCCGCCGTCGGTGACGTTGCCCTCGTAGACCCGCAGCATCTCCTCGGCCTGCTCCCGCCAGGTGGCGTTGTCGCGGAAGGCCAGCACCCCGCCGATGTTGATGAGGTAGTCCTTTTTGCCGCTGACGGTGCAGCCGTCGCCGTAGAGCATCATCTCCCGGATGATGTCGGCCACCCGGGTCTGGGCGTAACGCTCGTCGCGCTGCTGGATCATGTAGGCGTTTTCCGCCATGCGCGTGGCGTCGAACATCACCGGGATGTGGCGCGGATTGCAGTAGGCGTAGACCTCCTTCATGTTGTCCATGGACACCGGCTGGCCCCCGGCCATGTTCACCGAGTGCTCGAAGGAGACGTAGGCCACCTGCTCGGGGCCGTGCGTATCCACCAGGCGCGCGAGCTTGTCCAGATCGATGTTGCCCTTGAAGGGGAAGTTGCTTCGCGGATCGTGGGCCTGATCCACGATCACGTCGGCGAACACGCCCCCGGCCATCTCCTGGTGCAGCTTGGTGGTGGTGAAGTACATGTTGCCGGGCACGAGTTGGCCCTCGCGGATCAGGATCTGGCTCAGGATGTGCTCGGCGGCGCGCCCCTGGTGGGTGGGCAGCACGTGCTCGTAGCCCAGCACGTTCTGGAGCACCGCCACGAAGCGCCGGTACTCGTCGCTGGCCGCGGCGCTGGCCTTGGCCGCGTCGTAGGCCGCCCACTGGTCCGTGGACATGGCCGAGGTGCCCGAGTCGGTGAGCAGGTCGATGGTCACGTCCGCCGAGCGCAGCAAGAATGTGTTGTAGCCCGCCTCGCGGATGGCCCGCTCGCGCTGCTCGCGGCGAAGCAGTCCCACGCGCTCGGTGGTGTGGATGACGTAGGGGTAGGTGTCGAAGTCGAAGGGCTCCAGGTCGGAAAACACCGCCCGGTAGCGGAGCTGATCGCGCCAGCGGCCGTCGCGGACGCACTCCAGGGCCGCCACCCGCTCGGCCTGGCCGTGCAGAAACTCGATGGCGCAGGCCACCTGATCGAGCTGGGCGTTGGTCATGGCGAGCCGCGGAATCTGCACGGGCAGCAGGAGGTCACGGCCCACCAGCCCGGGGGCGAAGGCGCGCACCCCGCTGAGCTGGTACAGCGCCGCGGACAGGGCGTCGACCTGGTGGTCGGTCAGGTGGGGCAAAAACTCGTCGGCCTTGAGGTAGGCCCCGTCGCAGCCGCGCTCCAGGGGGACCCCGGCGTCGCGCAGGCGCCGGGTGAACCGCTCGGTCTGGTGCATCACCCAGCGCACCTCGTCCTCGTCCACCATCTCCCGCAGCCCGCGGGCCACCACCTCCATGGTGCGCCCGGCCATGCCGCCGTAGGTGTGCAGCCCCTCGTAGACCACCACCTCGTTCATTAGCCGCTCGTAGGTGTCCGGGTCGTCGGTGGAAAGCAGGCCCCCGGTGTTGGCCTTGGGATCCTGGGCGCCGTCGATCTGCAGCACGTCCACCGTCTTGGCGATGCGCTGGACCAGCGCGGCGATGGAGCGCTCGGCCATCCCCGGCTCGTGGCGCTGGATGTACCAGGCGTTCTCGATGATGCGCGAGCCGTCGAGCACCACCCGCGCCCCGTGGCGCTGGGCCAGGGCGCGCACGGCCCTCAGGTTTTCCAGGCTGAAGGGGTGCTGTCCGTCGGCGAAGGCCTGCAGGCCCACGACGCCCACGGGCCCGGCGGACAGCTCGGCCTCGAGCCGCTCGAGGTCCATGTTGCCGGTGAACACCGGCTCGTGGTGGTCGCGACAGTCGGGGACCTCCACGTCGCGCGGGGTCAGCACGTCGATGCGGGTGCGGGCGTTGGAGGGCAGCCGCGAGCCGGGGGGCACCATGGTGGAGACCACCAGCTTCACGCAGCCGAGCACGTTGTGGGTGGGACACACGTAGCCGTGGCCCAGCACCGCCTGCACGGCCTGCTGCAGGGCCTCGAAGTTGCGCGCCCCGGCGTAGGCCTCGTCGCCCACGAGCTGGCCCGAGAGCTGCTCCTGGCTCACGGCGCTGGTGCCCAGCGAGCACATGTCGAAGCTCACCTGCGAGGGGGTGAGGTTGAAGACGTTGAAGTGGCTCTCGGCGAGGTTCTTTTTGCGCTGCTGCAGGTCCGGGAACGATAGCAGACGGACGGTCTTGATCTTGTGGGGCTCGTGGCTGGGTTGCGGCAGGCTCATGGCTCGCTCCTGGGGTTCCCCTCCGGGGGTCTTCGAAAAGGTTTCGGGCGGAGCGTCGGCCCCGCCACCTGGCGGAGCGTCGGCCCCGCCACCTGGCGGAGCGTCGGCCCCGCCACCTGGCGGAG
>CAYFWA010000348.1:0-2797 GCA_964346625.1 uncultured Myxococcales bacterium | reverse complement strand
CGTCGGCCCCGCCAGAGGCGGCACGTCAATCCCGCCGAGAGGGAACATAGGCGGAGATCATTACCTTGACAACCGCCCTGCGCGCGTGAGGGGGGGGGCGTGGGGGCGCGTCAGGGGGCGCAGGCCCCGGTGGCGTCGACGGTGGGGACCACCAGCTCCCACAGCGGGTTGGGCCCGATGTCCACGCGCACCGCGAGGTCGGGGAGCTGCCAGCAGCCGGCGCCGCCGACCTCGTAGCCGGTGACCGACAGGGAGTAGTCGCCCACGGGCAAAAGACCGTCCACGCGCTGGACCGTGGAAACGTCCACGCACTGGCCGGCCGTGTCGTCCAGGGGCTGACCGCCCACCAGGGTGGCGTCCACCACCTGGTCGGCCTCGTCGAGCAGCAGCAGGGACTGATCGGCCACCACGGGGCTGGCGTCGCCGCAGCTCTGACCCGCGCTGCCCCACTCGAGGGTGAGCCGCAGCTCGCCGCGCTGGGGGGGATCGAAGTCCGCCGGGGCCACGTCGAGCTCGAGCGTCTCGGTGGTGTCCTGGATCAGCGTGATGTCGCGGCTGGGGGTGGTGGCGAGGACCTGCTCGGCCGGATCGAGCAGGCGCAGGGCCACGGAGTGGGGCCCGGCGGCCAGGGTCAGCTCGCCGCTGCCCGCCGCGCAGTCGAAGCGGGCGGCCTCCAGGCCGTCCACCACCACCGAGGCCCCGGGGGCGCCCTGGGGCTGGACCTCGTCGCAGCCATCACGGCCCTGGTTGATCTGCCAGGAGACCGCCAGGACCCCCGGGCCCTGGTCGTCCTCCTCGCCGCGGGCCGGATCCGGATCGTACACGCCGTCCTTGTCGAGGCAGCCGGGATCCGCGGCGTCCACCAGCCCGTCGCCGTCGTTGTCCACGAAGTCGGCGCAGGGCGGGTTGGGCGTGAACTCCACCTGCTTTTCGGTGACGCCGTCGTCGTCGGTCACCTGGAAGTCGGTCAGAAAGTGGATCAGCGCGGTCTCCCCGGTCTCGGGGTCGGTGAAGGGGAGGCCCGAAGGCCCGAAGGCCTGCACGCGCACCTGGTAGGTGCCCTCGGGCACGGTGCGCACCTT
Source organism: uncultured Myxococcales bacterium (assembly GCA_964346625.1). Lineage (GTDB taxonomy): Bacteria > Myxococcota_A > Polyangia > HGW-17 > JAJRWW01 > CAYFWA01. The sequence continues at coordinate 1,715 of CAYFWA010000348.1, read as the reverse complement.
GCTGTCGCCGCGGCCGCAGGGGAACTCGAACCGCTTGACGGTGCCCCCGCGATCGTTTTCGAACGTGATCACCACGCGCTCCACGCCGCGCCGGGAGCAGTCCCCCGCGCTGGTGACGTCCCCGTCGGCAAAGCGCCAGGTGATGCGGAACTCCCCGGCGCCCTCGCAGCCTCCGGCGAGGGAAGACGCGATCAGCAGCAGCGAGGCGAAAAGGGCGCGGGGAGCGCCCCGGATGAAGGCCCGGACGAATGCTCTGGTCATGGTATCGTCTCGAAAGCTATTCCCAGCAGGCGGTGGCGTCGCTGGAGGGCAGCACCACGGCCTCGGGCTCCTCGGGGGCCAGGGGCGTGACCTCCAAGTCCACCGTGGCGCCGTAGCACACCAGATCCGAGGCGTCCAGGGCCGAGACGCTCAGGGCGTAGCTGCCCGCCGGCAGGTCGCAGGCGATGAGCTCGTCGTCGGCGCAGGGCGCCAGCGTGGTGCCGTCGAGGCTCTGCGCCGCGCTGAGGCCGGCGCAGCCCGGCTGCCCGGCCGGGTTGGCGTAGGCCACCACGCCGGCCACGGGCTGGCCGCCTCGGGCGAGGCCCATCCGCGTGCGCAAAGGACCCTGGGCCAGGGCGGGCACCTCGGAGCAGACGGTGTCAGGGTCGTCATAGGTCACCTGGAAACGCAGGTTTCCCGGCGGTGGGGACAAAAACCGCTCCCAGGGAAAGTCCAGCGTCACCGACGCGCTGTCGGCCTCCACCACGGTGTGGCCGGCGCTCACCACCTCCTCGGTCAATGGACCCCCTTCGGCGTCGAGCAGTTGCCCGGAGAGATCGTAGTCGCCAGGGGCCAGGCCGATGAGCAGCGCGCCGCTGGTGGAGGCGCAGCCCACCGTGGACTCGACCACGGGATCGCCGCCGCCGCTTTCGGTCACCGCCAGGTGGATCTGCGAGGCGTCCGCCGCGTCGCAGATCGCGGTGGCGGGCGCCTCGCCGCCGATGCGCCAGCGCGCCTTGAGCGAGCCCGTGGTCACCGCGAAGTCCACGTCGATCCGCGACACCTCCTCTCGCTGCACCCGGACCTGTCCGGTCCACGGCTCCGGGGCAAGCAGCTCCTGGCCCGCCTTGTCGATGAACAGGATCCGTACGTCGTAGCGGCCCGGCGGCACGTCGCGCAGCAGCCGGCCATAGGCCTCGACGGGCAGATCCCCCACGAACCCCAGCCACAGCAAGGGGTAGTCGGGGTCCACGTTGTCGCAGGCCACCACCTCGGCGGCGCGCTGCGGGCCGTCGAGCTCGATGACCACGCGGTCGGCGCCGAGGGCCGCGCAGGGCTGGTTGCCCTGCTCGTCGGCGTGACCGTTGAACTGCCAGGTCACCGCGAGCTGCCCCACGTCGGCCACCTCGCAGGCCGTCAGCAGGCCCGCGGTGGCCACCAGGCCCGCGGCGGCCACCAGGGCGATCGCGAGCCGCCGCGCCCGGATCCCGCGATCGGGGCGCCGGACAAAGGCACCACCCGAGTCTTTGTGATGATCGCTCAAGGGAAATCGCCCTCCTGGTCCGTCCTGGCGGCGCGCGACTCGCACGTTGCCGACAATATCGGCTCCCTTCACGGGTCGCTCGCGCGAGCCTCTACTTTAGGTCGCGCCCACACCGGGGGTCAAGCGCCCACCGACTACGAGACCTGCGAGGCCGGGGTCGACTGCTGCACCGCCGGCCGCTTCTGCAACG
>CAYFWA010000347.1:0-7177 GCA_964346625.1 uncultured Myxococcales bacterium | reverse complement strand
TCCCCACGATCCCCACGATCCCCACGATCCCCACGATCCCCACGATCCCCACGATCCCCACGATTCCCAGGGCCACATCGGGCCGCGGACCCAGCCCGCAACTGAACGGGGGGACGTAGGTTCGGTTTGTCGCTTTCGCCCCGCATCGAAGCCGGGATGTGGTCGCGGCTCGGTCGGCTCTCGTAGCGTGAGAGCCCCCAGCCGCTCGGCGAAAGCGAGAAATCGAAGCTGCGTCCCCAAAGCGTGTCGGTGTCCGCAAGCCCAAAGCACTCTGCCGCACGAGCCTCGCGGCCGCATCGGGCCCCACGAGCCTCGCGGCCGCACCGGCCCTCGGCCCCACGAGCCTCGCGGCCGCATCGGGCCCCACGAGCCTCGGAGCCGCATCGGCCCGCGGATCCGGCGCGGCGCGTACGCGGCTCCGCGGTGGCTCGATGGCTGGAGCCTGCACGCGCTGGCGCGACCGGCTATACTGTGCCCGTGCGAGTGCTCAAGCCTCGAAATGCCGCTCGGGCCGCTCGGGCCGCTCGGGCCGCTCGGGTCGCTCGGGCCGCCCTGGCTGCCCTGATCCCCGGACTCGTGCTGCTCGCGGGAGGTGTGCTCGGGGCCGGCGCGTCCGGCTGTGACGAGACGTCTCCCGGCACCGAATGCGAGCCGGGGCGGGTCTACTGCGAGGGAGACCTCGCGCAGGTGTGTCGGGACGACGGGCGCTCCTACGAGGAGCAGGACTGCTCCGCGGAAGCAGAGGTCTGCCATCCCGGCCTGGGTTGCGTGGGCTGCCATCCCCAGGGGCTTTCGTGCGACGGAGACACGGTGGTGCGCTGTGCGGCCGACGGCTTCGGGCAGATCCCGGTGGCCCAGTGCGACGTGGCGGCGGGGCAGGCGTGCTATCTGGGCAACTGCGTGGACGCCTGCGAGCGCGCGCGGGCCGAGCGCAGCTACGTGGGGTGTGAATACTGGGCCGTGGATCTGGACAACGCCCGGATCAGCAGCGTGGAGAACGCCTCGGCGCAGCCCTTCGCGGTGGTGGTGTCCAACCCCAGCGGCATGACCGCCCACGTGGTGGTGGAGCGCAACCTCGCGGCGCCGGGCTGGCCGCTGTCGCTGGAGATCCTGGACGAGGTGGACGTGCCGCCCCAGGGGTTGTCGGTGATCGAGCTGCCCTGGGCCGAGGTGGACGGGTCGCCTCCGGGATCCTACGACGCCGGCGGCCACAGCGCCCTCACCTCGCGCGCCTTTCGGGTGCGCAGCAACGTCCCCATCGTGGCCTACCAGTTCAACCCCCTGGAGAACGTGGACGTGTTCTCCAACGACGCCTCGCTGTTGGTGCCCCGCTCGGCCCTCGACACGGAGTACCGGGTGCTGGGCTGGCCCCAGACCATCGCGGACACGGACGACCCCGCCACGGATTTCCATCGCAACCTGCGGGCGTTTTTGACCATCGTGGGGGTGACGGAGGGCACCGACGTGGAGGTCACCGTCACCGCGGACGTGGTGGGCGCCACCCACATCCCGGCGCTGACCGCGGGGGAGACCGCCACCTTTCATCTGGGCCCCTTCGACGTGCTCAACCTCGAGACCGGGGACTACCTGGCAGACTTCACCGGGAGCCGGGTGGTGGCCGATCAGCCGGTGGTGGTGTTCTCGGGGTCCGAGGCCTCGGACGTCCCGTACGTCCCCGACCTGTCCACCCGGCGCTGCTGCGCGGATCACCTGGAGCATCAGCTCTTCCCGCTGTCTTCGGCGGGGACGGAGTTCGTGGCGGCGCGTACGCCCATGCGGACCCCGGTGGTGGCCGCGGCCGGGGCGCCGGTGAGCGTCCTGGAGGAGGAGCCGGAGTACTTCCGGATCCTGGCCACCGAGGACGACACGGTGGTGGTGACCACGCTGCCGCCGCCCAACGACCGGCACCGGCTCGACGCGGGGGAGCACGTCACCTTCGAGGCGTGGTGCGACTTCACGGTGACCGCCAGCCAGCCGATTTTTATGGGTCAATTCACCGCCAGCCAGGCGGTGGTGGGCATCGATCTGGACATCCCGGGGGGAGACCCGACCTTCATCCTCGTCCCCCCGGTGGAGCAGTGGCGGGAGGTGAACGTCTTTCTCACGCCCAACAAGTACGCCTTCGACTTCATCGTGGTGGTGGCGCCGCGGGACACCCCGGTGCGTCTGGACCATCTGCCGCTGCCCGCTCATTGCGAGGTGGCCCACCCGGTGTGCGGCGGCTTGCCCGAGTCCTCACCCTACGTCATCCACCGTTGCCAGCTCAGCTTCCCGGTGGTGCGCGCGGATCGGCCGCCCCCCGACAACGTGGAGCCCGGCGAGCAGGACGACGGCTACCACGTGCTCGACGCCGATGGCCCCGTGGGCCTGATCGTCTACGGCTTCGACAAGCACGTGAGCTATGGCTATGCGGGGGGGCTCGATCTCAAGCGGATCAACGTGAAGTGAGCTCGAGCGGATCAACGCGACGTGACCGCGCCCAACACCAGCGGCTCCCCGTGGGTGTCCTGTCCGGTGAAGGCCACGATGATTCGGCGGGCCTCCTTGGGCACGGCGCGGGCCGGGATCTCGGCGAGGGGCGCCCCTGATTTGACGGTGCCGGGCAAGGTGACCTTCTCGATGGGGAGCCGTTGGCCGCTGGCGCTCTCCCACAGCACGTGGAGCGTGCCCTTGGCCAGGGCAGGGCCCTTGTGCCGGATCTCGAGGACCTCCTTGCGTGCGGTCACTTCGAGCGTCCCCCGCAGCAAGAAGGCCAGCAGCCCGGCGGTGTAGCGGACGGCTTCGGGCACCAGCCGGCGGGCCGCGGCCGCGTAACAGCGCTCGTCCAGGGTGAACTCCAACCGGCCGTCGCGGGTCACGCGGTAGGCGAACAGGTACGGGTCGGCATCGGTTCCATAGTACAGCCCGGTGCCGATGGCCTCGCGCAGCGTGAGGGCCTTCACGCGGGGCTGCGCGAAGGGCAGGCTCTCGTTCACGGCCGCCAGGATCTCTTTCGGCGTGTCGTCCCCTCGCAGCCGCCGGGCCTTCGGGAGGCTCCCCAGCGAGAAGAATCGGCGGTGGGTGCGGTCGGCCAGCCCGGTGCTCTTCGAGTTCGTGAAGAAGTGGTCGAAGCGGTCGAAGGAAGGGAGCTTCCCCGTGACCCGGGGGATCCCGGTCCGGCCGTAGGTGCGCCGCACCCAGACCTCGTAGGCGCTCGCTCGGTCCACGAGGATGTTGCTGCGCTGGGCCAGGTACGAGGCCACGAAGTCGTTGCGCACCTGCGCCGGCACCGCCATCTCCTGCACCAGGTGCAGCAGGGCGCCGAGGGTGATCAGCGCCATGGCGAGGTGATGCTGGCGCTCGGCCGGCGTGCGGGCGATCAGGCTGCGCAGCCGGCGCTCGAGGTGCGCCTGCAGGCGGTAGCGGTTGTGCCGGTAGCGGGCCCACTCGAGCACGCTGTGGCCGGTGAGGTTGAAGTTCGCCCCGGTGATGATTCCGCCGAAGTTGCCGTGCCCGTCGGTGAAGTCCAGGGCACGCAGCCGCAGCGAGAGCTGGCTGTGTCCGGTGGCGTTGCGCAGCCCGTGGCCGGTGCGTGGGTTGTAGAAGTGGTTGCGGTTGCGCGAAAAGGGCATCCCCTCGAGCACCGTGCCCGCGGCCAGCCACGCGCTGGCGCGGTTGTATCCCTGCGCGTTGGGCCGGTACCCGTGCACGGGATCGAGGTCCTGCAGGTGCCGCTGCAGCTTCTCGCGCAGCAGCAGGGGCATTCGCTGCAGATCGAGCTGCAAGGGCTCGTAGGCTCCCAGGGGCAAACCGTGGGCTCGGCGGAGCCACGAGTGGAGCTGATGACCGTGCTGGGCGGCGCGCTGGGTCATGCCCGCGTGGGTGCTGGCGGGCTCGTAGGCCCGCCCGAGCGGCGCGCCCAGGGACAGCAAGAGGGTTGCGAGGAGCGCGGCGGTGATCCAGGGGCGGTGATGCCAGGGGCGGTGATGCCAGGGGCGGTGATGCCAGGGGCGGTGATGCCAGGGGCGGTTGCGCCAGGGGCGGTTGCGCCAGGCACGGTCGCGCCTGGCCGCGGCTCGGGCCGGGGTTCGGGGCGCAGAATCGGGGGCGAATATCGGGGTGAGCGTAACGCGAGCCCTCATCGTAGCACCGGGACCCGGGGCTGCACCGGGCGGAAGGGGTTGACGCCTGGCCCCAGCATGGGGCGGCGACGCGCGGGCGTCTGGTCGAGCAGTGACAGACGATCGTGCAGGGTGTTGGCCAGCTTCATCATAGTTTTCTCGGACTTGCAGAGCTTGCGGCCGCAGGTGAGGGACACCACTACGCCGCGGGCGCGCACCAGCCAGACCAGCGCGACGATGGCCTTGTTGCTGGACCGGAAAGACCGATCGCCGAGCTCGTCGGTGGGCTTGGGGTTTGGATACGCGCCCAGGAGCTTGCGGTAGTGCTTGTCCGCCGCGCGGGGCTCGAGCTTCCAGACCCGGTATGCGGCGTCGTGAAGCTGACTTTTGCCCTGGGCTCGGAAGTGATGGCTGTCATACGTCCGGGTCCGGGGTACGTCCTTGAGCCGGCTCTCCTGGAACGGGCCCTCGAAGCCGGTGATTTCCTCCAGGTCCTCGACCTCGAGCAACTCCGAGACATCCAGCTTGTCGGCGTCCTTCGCGGGCTCCTCCTTGCGGGGTCGCTTTGCTGCGCGGCCTTCGATCTGGGCCACCGCGGCCTGCACCTCCCAGGCGGAGGCCTTGGCGAGCGCGCCGTCGCCCCCGACGAAGCGCAGGTGCTCGGCGTGGGACAGCTCGGGGCTCCAGGGCTCCAGCCGGGCGAGGTTGTCGAGCTGGTGGAAGTCGTGGCGTCTCAGATCCCCCGGGAAAATCCGATCCGAACGGTAGGCTACGAAGCCCCGCTTGTAGATCACGATCCGCACGCGGGCCACCGCCCGGGTCACTCCTCCCGGGAGGTGCTCCAGGGCCGGGATCTCGTAGCGGCCGTCCTCGTCGGTCTTGCCGACCCAGGTCTGCGCGCCACCAGGTACCACGAACCCCACGCCGCGCACGAGCTCCCAGGAGGCATACACCAGGGCCCCGGCCACCGGCTTTTCGGTGCCGGCCTTGAGCACCCGGCCCGCGAACGGGCCGAGCACGTCGCCGTCCCGCGCGGTGTCGGGGCGCTTGGAAAACTCCGCCTGATACACGTACGGGCTGCAGGATCCACCCTGCAGCGCGACGGCGAAGGCGAGCACGAGCACAGGGCTATGCTTTGAAAAACGTTTTAAAATTGAGCAGATATAGAAGATTGGCTCCGGGGCGCCCGTCGCGGGCCGAGCGGCGCGGCCGGGGCGGCGCGAAGGCGAGCTCCCGGGGGGCCAGGGGGCTCGGGATTGTTCGGTTCTCATCCGCTTTCGCCTCGCAGGTCCCGCCCGTCGGTGTCCAGACGGTGTTTTTGAACATATTTTTGGTGAGTCTGGAGACATTTCCGGTATTTTCGTTGACTTGGAGACCGGGGCTTCTATTATCGTAACCTCTTGAGGATGTAAACGGTTTTCGTGCATTTTGGGTAGAGGATGCTTCCCGGGGTGGCACGCCGACAGCCAGACGAAGGAGCCATGGCAATCCCCCCTTGGACCAGATACAAGAGGCGAACAGATGCCCAGGTGTGGTAACTGCGGTCGGGACAACCCCGAAGGGGCGGTGTTCTGCCAGGACTGCGGTACCCAGATTCCCGGCGCGTCGGCGGTGCCCACCGAAGACCAGGAGTCCCCTGGCAGCGGCGGATCGGATCGAGCCTGTCCGGCCTGCCAGACCACCAACCCGGCCTCCATGGCCTTCTGCCGCCAGTGCGGGGCGCGGCTCGATCCGTCCGCCCCGGCGCCGGTGCCCCCCTCCAGCAGCGAGATCTCGTGTTCCCGGTGTGACGGGGGCAACCCGGCGGGATTCAACTTCTGCCAGCACTGTGGGCACCGGCTCCGCGGTAACACCTCGCCCCCTGGCTCGTCCCCCACTCCCCCTTCCGGCCTGCCGGTGTCCACGGCGACGCCATCTGGCGGCGGACCATCCCCGGAACCCGCGCACACCCAGATTCCCCCGCGCATGCCGACGCCGGTCCGGGTGCCGCCTCCCACCGCTGGCGCGACCGGTGTCCCGCTCGCCCGGAGCCAACCCCTCAACACGTCCACCGGACACGGGGGCGGGGGCGCCGACGCCTCCGCGCCGGGCGTGCTCCACGCTCCGACTGCGGGGCCGCTGGACAGCACCACTGGGACCATTGCCGCCCCGGGCTCGGGTACGGTCACGGATTCCGTGCCCATCCCCCGTCCGCAAGAGGCGGGTGCGCCCAGAGCCCGGCTCGTCAGCGTGAACCGCGACGGCTCGGACGGGCCCGGCTACCCGATCCAGGCGGAACGCTTCGATATCGGACGCAACACCGGCACCCTCCAGTTCGAGGACGACGGGTACCTGAGCGAGCGGCACGCCCGCATCGAGCTGCGCCAGGGGCGCTTCGAGCTGCTGGACCTCGACAGCCTCAACGGCGTGTTCTTCCGGATCCGGGGAAGCGAGGAGCTCGTGCCGGGGATCAAGCTCATCGTCGGGATGCAGTTCATGCAGTTCGACGTGGTGTCCGAGGCAGAGCGCGACCCCGCACCGGCCGTGCAGCACGGAGTGCTCGTGTTCGGCACGCCTCCGAAGCTGCCCTGGGCGCGGCTCCGTCAGATCACCACCGCCGGGATCGTGCGCGACGTGTATCACCTGTACCGCGCCGAGGTGGTGGTGGGGCGCGAGTCCGGTGACATCGTGTTTTCGGACGACGATTTCATGTCGAGGATGCACGCCGCCATTCGCAACGAGGGCGGCAAGGCCTGGCTCGTGGACATGAACAGCTCCAACGGGACGTACCTGCAGGTGCGCGGCTCCCGCGTGCTGGCTGCGGGCGACTACTTGCGGCTGGGGGACCAGCTCCTGCGCTTCGAGGAAGCGTGACCCGGCGTTGGACACTCCCGCGGGCGTCGCGGGCGCGGGCGTCGCGGGTGCGAACGTCGCGGGCGCCGCGGGTGCGGGCGTCGCGGGCGTCGCGGGTGCGGGCGTCGCGGGTGCGGGCGTCGCGGGCGTCGCGGGCGTCGCGGGTGCGGGCGTCGCGGGTGCGGGCGTCGCGGGCGTCGCGGGCGTCGCGGGTGCGGGCGTCGCGGGTGCGGGCGTCGCGGGCG
>CAYFWA010000346.1:0-7183 GCA_964346625.1 uncultured Myxococcales bacterium | reverse complement strand
CCGAGACGAAGCGCAAGCCCGAGACCCTGCCGCCGCTGAGCGGGCACCCGGCCGCCGAGACCGAGGCCTACCAGACCCTGCTGGGCACGGCCCGGCACAAGAGCCGGGGCAAGGAAAAGAACATCCCGCCGGAGCTGCTGGTGCGCCAGGCGCTGCGGGCGGCCGAGGGCGGGGACTGGCCGGTGCAGCGCGACGCCCTGGAAGCGCTTTTGCGACGCCAGGGCTTCGGGCTGCGCGACGGCCTCGTAGTCCATGAAAAACCCGCGGGCGGCAAAGTGCTGGGGCGGTACGGGACCCGCCGCGCCGGAGACAAGGGGGGCGCGGGCAGGGGCCCGTCGCACCGAAAAACCCGCCGGCCCTACCGCACGCTGCTGCAGGGGCTCGACCCGCTGCGCACGAGCTGCGACTGCCCCGACTTCCAGCGCAGCGGCCTGGGGCTGTGCAAGCACGGCATGGCGGTGCTCGAGCACCTGGCCCGCCGGCCCCGGCGCTGGAAAAAGGGGCTGCGCGAGCAGGCGAAGCTCGCCGAGACCGCCGCTGCCTTCGTGCCGGTAGGCGCCCACGGTCATGGCAACGCTCAGAGTCAAGGCGACGGTCAAGGCGACGGTCAAGGCGACGGTCAAGGTGAGGGTCGGGTCCCCGTGGGATCCGGCCCGCGCCTGCTGTGGGATCCGGTGCGACCCCTCACCGGGCCCGGAGACTGGCTCGAGCGCGTGTCGTGGGTGCCGCCCGAGCCCATGGGTAAGCGCAAGCCCGCGGCGGTGGTGCGCGCGGCGCAGCAGGCCTTCGCCCGCAGCGGCGGGGACTCGAGCCCGGCGCCCCTGGCCGACGCCCGGGCGGATTCGCCGAAAAAGCGCCTGGCCCTCGTCGAGACGCTGCAGCAGCTCATGCGCTACGACCGGCAGCGGGTGGCGCGCACCGGGGAGCCGCCCTCGGATCCGGTGCTCGATCCCTTGCTCTCGGCCGAGGCCGAGCGGCTGGCGCTGCAGCTCGATCTCTCGCCCACCAAGAAGCAGGCGGATCGGGCCCTGGCGTCGCTGCACCGGCCGGTGTATCCGTATCAGCGTGAGGGCGTGGACGCCTTCTTGCGCACGGGCAGGCTGCTGCTGGCCGACGACATGGGCCTGGGCAAGACCGTGCAGGCCATCGCCTGCGCCCACGTCCTGTGGAAGCTCGGCAAGGCCCGGCGGGCCCTGCTGCTGGTGCCCGCGGCCCTCAAGACCCAGTGGCTGCACGAGTGGGAGACCTTCACCGACGTGCCCGCGCGCATCGTCGAGGGGTCCCCCGAAGACCGGCGCCGGCAGTATCGCGGCACCAGGGAGGGCGTGCTCATCGCCAACTACGAGCTGGTGCTGCGGGACCTGGCCGACATGCAGCGCTTTTCCCCGGACCTGATGGTGCTCGACGAGGCCCAGCGCATCAAGAACTGGGCCACCAAGACGGCGGCCTACGTCAAGCAGCTCCGCTCCCCCTACCGCCTGGTGCTCACCGGCACGCCCATGGAGAACCGGCTCGAGGAGCTGGCCTCCATCATGGACTGGGTGGACAGCCGGGCCCTGGAGCCCAAGTGGCGCCTGGTGCCCTGGCACACCGTGGCCGCCGACGGGCGCAAGGGCATCATCGGCGCGCGCAACCTCGACACCCTGCGCGAGCGGCTGGCGCCGGTGATGCTGCGCCGGGTCCGCCAGGAGGTGCTGTCCCAGCTCCCCGAGCGCACCGACACCCGGGTGCCGGTGACCTTCACCCCGGCCCAGGCCGAGGAGCACCACGCGCTGAGCCAACCCATCCTCGTCCTCATGAACCGCGCGCAAAAGCGCCCGCTCACCCAGGCGGAGTTTCTGCGGCTGATGTCACTTCTGACCAGGCAGCGCATCATCTGCAACGGGCTGGCCCAGCTCCAGTTCGCCGACATCTGGCCCACCTACTCGCAGCAGCGGCGCCCCTCCGAGGCCCTGCTGGGCCGGCTCGACAGCCCCAAGCTGCTCGAGCTGCGGGAGATGATCACCCAGCTCGTGGTGGAGCAGCGGCGCAAGGTGGTGGTCTTCAGCCAGTGGCGGCGCATGCTGCAGCTCGCCCGCTGGGTCACCGCCGACCTGCTGGCCGACGCCGGGCTGCGCAGCGCGTTTTTCAGCGGGCAGGAGAGCCAGAAGCGCCGCACCCAGAACATCGTGGACTTCCACGACGACCCGGACCTGCTGATGCTGCTTTGCTCGGACGCCGGCGGCGTGGGCCTCAACCTGCAGCGCGCCGCGAGCTGCCTCATCAACCTCGATCTGCCCTGGAACCCGGCGGTGCTCGAGCAGCGCATCGGCCGCATCTACCGGCTCGGCCAGAAACAGCCCGTCCAGATCTACCACCTCGTTTCGGAGCAGGGCATCGAGGCGCGCATCGAGGGGACCATCGGCGTGAAGAAGGCGCTTTTCGACGGCCTGTTCGACGGCGAAACCGACGTGGTTCGCTTCGACGAGGCCGCCTCCTTCCTCGAGCAGGTCCAGCGGGTCATCGAGCCCGTGGAGGTGCCCGAGGGGGCGCAGGCGGGCCCGGACGAGGTCCTGGACGACGCCGGAGAGGACGACGATGAGCTCGAGGACGCCGCCGCAGACCTGGGAGAGGCGAACGACCTGGACGACCTGGACGACCTCGACGAGCTGGGCGACGCCCTGGTGGCCGCCACGGGGACCGCCACGGCGCCCGCCGCGTCCGGCGCCGGACGCGCCGCCGAGCCGGTGGCCGCCTACGAAGCGGGCGAAGGCCGGGGGGGCGACGGCCGCCCCCGGAGCGGCAACGACGGCGCCCGGGGCGGCGACGACGCAGCGGGCGGCCTGCCCACGGGGCAGCAGGTGCAGCAGCTCATGAGCCGGATGGAGGTGCGACGCAGCGCCGACGGCGGGGTCAGCATCCAGGCGCCCCCCGAGGCCGCCGACACCCTGGCGGCCATGTTCGCGGGGATGGCGCAGTTGATCACGTCAGCGACGCCGGAGCCGTAGCGCCACGAACAGCAAGGGCAGCAGCAGGCCCACGAGGCCGGCGCCGGGGTCCACGGTGCGGCAGCCGAGGTGGTTGGAGCTGGTCACGCCGCCCTCGGACATGAACACCGTCACCTCGTCGGAGGCGCCGTTGCGGTGGGCCGACACCTGATGGGCGGCGCCCTCTTCGTAGTAGTAGTAAAAAAGGTCCCCGTCGCCCGGCTCGCCTGCGCCGTCCACGGCCCAGTCGAAGGCCACGCCCCAGATGTCTTCGCCGCTTTCGTCCCGGGCGTGGGCGAGCAGATACAGCAGGTCGTCCTTTTGCGCGCGCGCGGTGGTCTCGGCCTCGATCTCGACCTGCTCGATGACGTCGGCGGCCACGGCCTCCACGAGGTAGGACTGGACGTCCTGGCCCCCCACCGCCAGGGTGACCTCGTACAGGCCCGTGGCGTCGGGCGAGAGCCGCAGCCACTCGCGGTTTTCGAACAGGTAGGTCTGGTCGCTGTAGGCGTCGAGCAGAAAGTCGTCCACGCTGACGCTCACCGCGTTGTTACCGAACAGGCGCTCGGAGCCCAGATGGTAGCGCACCTCGAAGGTCGCCGTGCCGCCGACCAGCACCCGGATGGGATCGGTCGGTTCCAGCCCGGGCGCGTCGTCGCCGCGCACCTTGATCAGGCCCGCCGGCACGAGATCGATGCGGTCGGGCCGCTCCACGCGGATGGTCCGCTTGGTCTCCTTGTGCCCGTCCTGATCGTAGACGATCAGGTCGGTCAGGCCCGGGGCCACGGCCCGACACTCGAGATAGAGGTTTTCGCGGTCGCGATTGTAGGTGGCCGAGTCCACGGCGAACACCGACGGATCCCGCGCGTCCACCGACCACCCGTCCACGCTGGCGTCTTCGCGGCGCGACACGCGAATGCCCACGTCGGCGCCCATGACGTAGGGCGTGTGCAGCTCGTAGTCGAACAGCTCGAAGTCCAGGTCGTCCTCCACCCGCACGTCGTGGTGGCAGGCCCCAAGCGGCAGCAGCAACGCGATCAGCGCAACGCCCCACCAGGAGAGATTCATGAGGGCTCGCAGTCTCGAGTGTTTCATTCGTACGTACCTCCTCGAACAGGCCACGAATCCGGCTCGTCGGGCGGCAGCATCGCAAAAGCGATGCCAACCCCATCCGAGAAACGCCAACCTCCCTGAATCATGAACCATGAGAGGGTGCCCCGTAAAGCACTTGCGTGATCCCGGCGCAACGAGCCGCGCCGCGGGCGTCAAGGGGAGGTCACAGGTGTTGCAAAAACGTTACACCCCAAGAGGTCGCCGATGGGAGCCCCAAGGGTCGCCGACACGACACGCCAACGGTCGCCGATCCCGTGGGGTCTCGTGGCCAAATCCCGCGATATTCCCCGATGTCAGTTCCCCCGCGGCAGCCAGCCAGCGGCTGGATTTTTCCTCGCTCCTACCGGTCGTTCCAGGTAAAGTGATCCTGCGTGGATCATCACCGCCGAGAATCCTACGTCTCCCGACGCTCGCCGCTGGGAAGCGCCGCGGGCGCGCAGTAAACGGGAGCCGAGCCGAGCCGAGCCGAGCCGGGCCGCGTCGAAGGCCGGTTCGAGGCGCACCGGGCCCAACCGAGCCACGCGCCGCCTTCGCGCCGCCTTCGCGCCGCCTTCGCGCCGCCTTCGACGAATAAGCCCTACGACCCGAAGACCCGAGGAGCCATTCGCACCATGACCATCGACACCCCGGACTACCAGGGCCCCGACCGCCGCAAGCAACTGGCCACCATGGAGCTGTGGCAGGAGAACATCAAGGCCCTCAACCAGTCCGAGCTGACCAACTGCCAGATGCGCTACGCCCTCAACGAGGGGCAGATCACCTTCATCGTCCGGTTCGAAAACGAGATCCCCATGGGGAACTTCGACTTCCGGTTCCCCGAGTTCGAGCAGTCCACCCTCACCGAGGCCGGCTGGACCAAGTTCGTGCTCACCATCACCATCAACGACGAGGGCAAGCTGGCCATCGAGATGTGGGGGCGCTACGAGCGCGACCAGGTGCCGCTGGACGTCAGGATGCTGTTCGAGCGCGACATCGGCCTGGGCGTGGGCATCGCCAAGGACAGCATCACCGCCACCGACGACCGCAACGCCGAGACGGTGGAGACCACCTTCCAGGACGTCGTCAGCGAGAAGATGAAGGACAGCGAGCCCCGCTACGCCCGCAAGGACGACGACGTCCAGTCCATCTCGGTGGAGGGGATGATCGCGGTGCTGGGCCGCTTCCTCAAGCAGCTCGCCGTTTCGCGCCGCATGCTCCCGCGCTGAGCGATCCGCGCAGCGTTCACCGCCGGACGCGCACCAGAGCGTCGGCGGGCTGCTGCTCGGGGACCTCGATCTCGAGGGCGCGGGCCGCGGCCTTCTTGCCCGCGCGGGTGCGCAGGGCGTGGAGCAGGCTCAACCCGCCGACGTAGGAGTAGCCGGACAGAAACAGCAACACGAAGGGGATGGAGGCGTAGCGCTCGGCCCAGATGGCCAGGCCCAGGGTCACGGCGAAGTAGATCGCCATGGTCACCTCGATGAAGGGCACCGCGGTGAGCGAGCCGGCGTACTTGCGCTTGTGCCAGCCCTTCTCCTTGCCCGTGACGCCGTGCTTGGGCGTGCGCACGAACTCGGACTGCTTGCCCGCCAGCGCCTCGAGCACGGCCCGGGTCTGGTTCACGCAAAGGCCGATGCCCACCGCCAGCAGCATGGGGACCCGCTTGACGGCCCACCACACCGACCGGGAGCCCTCCTCCCGCTGGGTGGTGATGTAGAAGGTGCAGATGGACAGGGTGGTGCCGAAAAACAGCGGCAGGTCCACCAGCACCACCTCCCGCCAGCCGTGGGTGGAGCGCAGCATCAGACAAGGCAGCAGCAGGAAAGACAGCAGCAGCAAAAGCGGGTAGGCGATGTTGTTGGTGGTGTGGAAAAACGCCTCTACCTTCTGCTTGGGCTCCACGTCGGCGCGCAGGATCACCGGCAGCATCTTGCGCGCCACCTGCAGCGAGCCCTTGGCCCAGCGGAACTGCTGGGACTTGAAGGCGTTCATCTCCACGGGCAGCTCGGCGGGCACCACCAGGTCCTTGAGGTACACGAAGCGCCAGCCCTTGAGCTGGGCCCGGTACGACAGGTCCATGTCCTCGGTGAGCGTGTCGTGGTCCCAGCCGCCCGCGTCCTCGATGGCTGCCCGGCGCCAGATCCCCGCCGTCCCGTTGAAGTTGAAAAAGCGCCCCGAGCGGTGGCGGGCCGTGTGCTCCATGATGAAGTGCCCATCGAGCATCAGGGCCTGGGTCCGCGTCAGCGCCGAGTTGTCGTAGTTCATGTGGCCCCAGCGCGCCTGCACCATCCCCACCTGCTCATCGGTGAAGTAGTGCACCACCTCGCGCAGCACCGAGGGCTGAGGCACGAAGTCCGCGTCGAACACCATCACCAGCTCGCCCCGGGCGGTGCGCAGCCCGCTTTCCAGGGCGCCGGCCTTGAACCCCGTCCGATCCGTGCGGTGGATGTAGTGGATGTCGTGTCCCAAGGACGCGAGCTCGGCCACCTTGCGACGCAGGATGGACTGGGTCTCGTCGGTGGAGTCGTCCAGCACCTGGATGTCGAGCTTGTCTTGCGGGTAGTCGATGCGACAGGCGGCCTCGAGCAATCGCTCCCCGACGTACAGCTCGTTGAACATGGGGAGCTGCACCGTCACGCGCGGAATCTGGTCCTCGGCGTAGCGGGCCTTGGGCTCCGGCACGTTCTTCTTGTTCTTGAAATAGAGGTAGACCAGCAGGCTGCGATGGAAGCCGTAGACGGCCAGCAGCGCCAGGATCAAACCATAGGATCCGAGAATCAGTAGCTCAGTCAACATCTTGAGGTCTCCGAAGCCCGCGTCTCGTCCCGGAAGCCTCCACGACCCGTGGGCCAGGCGCGAAAGCGACGGAAACCGCTCTCGCTGTCCGCCCGAGCCCTACCGATCGATCCACCGTTTGGGTGGCCACCCTACACTTGGCGACGCAATGCGTCCAAGAAATGCCACAACTTGGGATCAGGATGTGTCAACAAATGTAAAACTTTGTCGTGATTGTCTTGTAACGAAGGGGACATTTCAGGCGCCGTAGCCCGGGTGAATCCAGGGGGTTACCAACCATGAGACCTTTGGGTCCCACCCGGAAATACCCGGATCAGGCCGCCCCCGACCCC
>CAYFWA010000345.1:0-7207 GCA_964346625.1 uncultured Myxococcales bacterium | reverse complement strand
GGGCGCGGCGTTTGTCCCGCAGGAAGGCCACCACCTCGGCCTTGCTCTCGCGCAGCTCGGCCAGCAGCTCGGGTGGTGGTGAGGCCGGGCCCGTCCAGCGGAGATCCCCGCGGTCCAGGTGGAGGGCCACGCCATGTACGGCCATGCGTATCACGATAGATGTTGCACTCATTCGACCACCCCGCTCTTCCAATCGCGAATGGATGTCACACCCGCTACTTTAGTGTCCGTTACGTTTCGGGGGCGGATGGGCGGATGGGGCGCTTCCCTGGGGCTCTCCTCTTTTTCGCCCCCGTCTGGCGCCCGCGTCCCCACATATCTACACATATCAACACCCTCGCGTGCGTACAGATCAGAGGTCGATCCATCCGCCCCATCCGCCCCCGAAGTGTGTTCTCGCTCGCAGTGTGCGGGACTATTGGCCTTTCTCGGGGGCGCTTCGTGGGGCGGATCCGCCCCCGATCCGCCCCGATCCGCCCCCTGATCCGCCCCCGTGTTGTAGCGCTCATTACAATTGCGATCGGCGCCACTATCAGCCCCGGCCGAGGGGGCCGTGCGAAGGGTCCAGGTGCGGTGTTTGTTCGAGCCGGTAACGTCCGGCCAGTACAGAATCTCCACCCCCTGGGCGGCGAACAAGGCGGGCTTGAGCCGGCGCAAGGCGTTGGCCAGGGCCTTGCCCGAGCCGGGCCAGTCCTTGGGGCGATCGTCGCGCTCCACCTGCTGGTTCAGTGTGTCGAGTAGCTGGGCAAGCGTTCCCGTCCACCCCGCGGGGCGTTCGGCGAGCAACACCAGCTCGGCAGCCAGCCGCGATCCCTCGGTGGCGTTGGCGACGGCGCGGGCCCGGTTGTTGGCGTAGGCATCCACGAAGGTGTCGCCGTCGAGCCCGAGCACCGCGGCCCCGGCCCTCACCCACTGCGTGAAGCCCAGCAGGCGGAACCCGTCGCCGGGGTGATCGATGTCTCCGCGCTCCCGCAGGGCCGCCGCGGCCGCGTTGAGCAGTCCCCCGAGTATCAATGGTGCGGCCTCATGAATACGCCGGTGGAGCTCGGCGTCGGTGACCCTGGGCGTCGGCGCCCGGGTCTCCACGGTGATCGTGCGGTCCAGCAGGTCGGGGCGCCCCACCACCTCCACGATGGAGGTCAGGATCACCGGGCGCGTCACGTCCAGCGATGCCAACTCAGAATCAGTATAGAGCTTGCGGTCGTCAATTGATCCGCCAGTGCAAAGGCGGCAGAGAACGTCAGAGATTTCGTTGTTGATGTAGGACAAGTTATCGAGCGCAAGCACGTAGTTCTGCTTTGCCACCGATGGGATGGATCGCGCTTCGCGGATCGCCCCGGATGTTTCCCCGGCCGCGTTTCTTGCGGCGCGCACCGGGTCAACGAACCCCCGCAGCGTTCCCGCTGTGCTGGTCTTGGCGGAGCCCTGCTCACCCGACAGCAGCAGGTGAGGGCGCCCGGCGCCGGGCATGATGGCGCCAAATAGCCAGGCCACGAGGAGAATTAGATCGTCCTCGGACGCAACGACCGGCTCGAGTATCGATCGTAGGGTCTCGACGACGGGCGGGGCACCCGCCGTGGGCTCGGGCAGCTCCCCGCCGCGGGCACCGCGCTCGAAGCGTACACCGTCCGGCGCTACACCCAGGCGCCAGCCGTCGGATGTCACCACGGCGCAGATGCCATCGGCTCGACCCAAATCCACTACCAGCAGGCCGTCGCCGTCATCGCCCCCGACGCGCAACTCCACCCGGTGGACGGGCGCCGCGTCGCCCATGGCGAAAGACTCCACCGCGCGCATTGCGTCAGCGAGGGCCTGAGAAGACGGCAGGCGGCCAGTAGACTTGACGTAGGTCTCACCCAGCCAAGAGGAAAAACGTCCGCCTCGAGCTAAGGGGATGGTCTTGCGGCCGCCGCCCTTGATCGGTAGGTCCACGAAGGGCCGCCCGTCGTGACTGCGGAAAGGCTGCGCCCCGGCGTCGCGGGCGAGGTTGTAGACCTGATCCCGCTGGGGCGGGGGCTTGTCCTCGTCAGGCTGGGCCAAACAGGGCAGCGTGGACTCAGAGGCCAGCGAACCGCCCTTCCCGGAGGCGGAGGGCCCCGGCGCCGCGGCCGGCAGCTCCTGCAACCCGGCCAGCGCCCCGGCCAGCCCGCCGTCACCCACCACCCGGTGAAGGTCGTCGACGTCGCCCCCGGCGCCGAGGTCGGCGGGAAGTTCCAGGGCCACGGCCTCGAGGCCACCGCCCCGCAGCGCCTTGACGGCCGTGGCTGCCCCCGCGCGTCCGGCAGTGTCGCGGTCGTAGACCACGGCGACCCGCTGGATCCCAGCGTCCGCCAGCTCCTTCACCATGGCCGTGGTTGGCGCCGTCCCCTCTCCCAGACAGGTACAGACGGCGGGCACGCCGGCCTGCGCACAAGCCCAGACGGAGGGTTCCCCGTTCACGAGGTACAGGAGCTCGGCGGCGCCGTGCGTCTGCGCGAAGGGGAGCCCATACCAATGCCCCCCCCCACCCTTGCGTCCCCAGCCCGATTTCGGCTTCGCGCCGTCGGTGAACTTGATCCGGTCCACGCCGGTGGCGGTCGGGAACCGCAGGGCCAGCCGTCCCTTGAAAGTCACCGCGCCCACCCGCCAGCGTTCCCGCAGCGCCCCAGCGTCGAGGTGTCGCTCGGCTGCGAAGGCTTCCAGGCTCGGCGGATTGGCGCTGCCCTTGCCCTTGCCCTTGCGGCGCCGCTTCCCGCCCGCGTCACTGACGTCCGGCGCAGCGGGATCACCACCACGAAGCCCGTCGACGTCCACCCCGAGCTGGCGCGCCAGGTCGGACATGGATCCGCTCTCCCCACTGGCGTGATCCTTCCACGCGCCAGCGTCAGTCTCGCTGTCGGGCAGCACGGAAAAGCTCGGGTTGCGATCGTCGCGCAACGGGCTGCGAATCGCGCCAATCCAGCCTTTCGCGTCGGGCCTGGGCAGCTCACCTCCGTGCGCTCGGCAGAGCAAGGACTCCACATCCGGCCAGAGGGGGCGATAGGATTTTATCCGCCTCCCGGGTCGACTCGGCGGAGCCATGATTACTCCCCAACCGCGGCAGTCGCGGCGCGGGCGGCCTCATCGGAGGTCGACGATCGAAGCCGGGATTCGAGCCAATCGTCCACGTCCGCCTCCCGGTAGACCGCCATCGATCGGGGGCCGCCGAGGCGGGCGTAGCGAGGCCCGCGGCCGTCCATGCGCCACCGGCGCAGGGTCTGGGGGGTGATCCCGAGCTGGGCGGCCAGTTGATGGGTGGTCAGGGTGCGGGTCATCTGGGCCTCCATTGGCACGTCCGGTGTGCCTGTGTCCCCCGGTGTACTCGATCGCGTTCGGGGTTACTGGCACACCACCCCCTGCTCGCCCCGCAAACCCGCGTGGCTGTAGGGTCAGTGCGGTTTCAGAATTGCTTAACCCCGAACGAAAAAGGCTGGATCTGGCTACTCGCCGGACAGGTGGGCCCTGCGGCGGTTCTTCTGAAACGTGGTTAGCTTGCGGCAGGAGGGGCACTCACGGGCGTTCGCGCGCACGGGCTGAAATTCATCGCCGCACACGGAGCACGCGCGGGGAGGTAGCTGTTCAGTGCGGCGCCGGCGCGCGCGGTTTTCGGTCACGGGGTCCCGCTCGCCCCGTATTCCGCAGGCGTGGCTGAGGGGGGTGTCTTGCGGCGGGCCATCGGGCCACGTCTCCGCGTCCGTCGCGGCTCGCTCCGCGGTCTGGGCGGCTCCACGCATCTCGCCGCCGGCGTGAACCCTGCGCCCGGTGCGATGGTAGCGCGCCCCGCGCCGCAGCGTCTCGAGCTTCGCGCCATACTCCCCGACGGCCCAGATATGCGCGTCCCTCGTTCCCCTCCACTCGGGCACGTTCTCGCCGTTGTCGAAGTCGCGCAGGGTGCTCAGGGCTTGCAGTAGGTTCCAGGCCACAACGCAGGTCTCGGGGCAGTCGCGGAGGTTGAACGGTTCGCCCCCGAGAATGTTCCCGTCGCTCTCCACTGTGTGATCGTGGAGCTCCAGGGCCTCCACGGCGAGGCGGTAGTGATCAGCCAAAGCTGGATCGTCGAACGGCGTCGGCGAGTCGGGCGCCCGCAGTGGCCAGGGCTCACACTCTCGAACGCCAACCCAGTCGCCCTGGTCGAAGCGCGCGGGGTGCAAGGCGTCCGGGTCGCGGCCGTCCTCGCCCCACTGTGGGTTGTCCAGGTTGCGCGACTTCTTGCCGCGGGGTACGCTCATCCTGTCCACCTTTCGAGCCCCGGTTGTGCTGTCCAGGCGCCGGGGCTCTTTTCATTTCTACGCGGCCTCGCGTGCCACTCGCCACCTTTTTCTGGTCGGTGTCGCGGATGGTGAGACGGTCACCGCGCCTCCAGCTCGTGGTTGCCCTACTCCCGGGCCACGTTGCCGATCATGGTGCGCCCCCTTCCCACCGCCAGCCGGCGCCGGTCCCCACCACTTCACGGTCTTGCAAGGCCGCTACGGCTCCCCCGATGGCCCGAAGCGCACCGCCCAGGCTCGCCGACCATCCGTGTGCCGAGACGCGCACGGGAGCGCTACTCCTCGCCCCAGGTCTTGGCGCAGGCCTTGATGTCGTCTCCGCCGCCGCTCTCGTCGCGCTTGTTGGGTCCATTGGACCAGATACAGATCTCCGCTCCGGAGCACTGGATCTTGAAATCGTTTTTCCACGCGTCCTCGAGCATCTCGCGTTTGACGCGTTCCGGGACCAGCACGTCGAGGTCCTGGGGGCAGCCCCCCTCGTGGCCCGAGTCGGGGTCGGCCATGTACTCCTGCACCGCGTCCAGCACCCGGGAGACCTTCATCTTCGTGGCTTTATGCGCCATACGGACCCTGTAACGATGGATCGCTAATAGGATGCCTCCCCCTAACAACAAGACCAAGCCGATTACAATCAGTGCGATGGCCCAGCCGGGGAGGCCGCCCTTTTTTGGGGGAGGATACTGACCGCGTGGGGGGTGGGGGCCGGGCGCCGGCTGCTGCTGCTGTACAAGCATCGAACCGCAGTGCTTGCACTTGATCGCCTCGTCCTGGATCTCCTCGGCGCAATACGGACACTTCTTCATTGGCTACCTCTGTTCATATTACTGCAAAGCAGAATCGGACATCGGCGAAACATCTATCTAATGGATAGCTTTTTCAGTGTGTACGTCTCACCCTTGAGGCTTACAGTACAAGAGTATCGGTTTCTAGTTGGGGAGTCGACGTGGCCCTTGACTGTCCAGGTGTCATATCCTGTTTCACTCACCTGGACGCCGTCATAGAAATCCTGAAACTTCGCATTTCCTGGAGAGACGAGTTTATCTTTCACAAACTTCTTGCAAATGAGATAGGCCCCCAGTTTTCGTGATTCCTCGCTTTCCGTGGTTGCGGTATTTTCATTTTCGCTTTCTGATGGACACTCGGCACCAGAAAACGCAAATAGAGCACTAAAAAACGCCACCATTAGAACGATAGCCGCACCCAGGATAACAACGATCTTCGCATCGCCACGGTCGGTTTGTGTTCCTGCGTCTACGTGAAAATCCGGAGGCTGCTCAGAAAGGCTGCTTTGACAATATCGACAAAACACTGCCTCTTCTTGGATCTCTTCAGCGCAGTAGGGGCATTTTTTCATCGTCGCAGTCTCCCGAGTATTGGGGGCGTTCCAATCGCTGTCCAGTCGTTGTAATGGTGCCAGCCATCGCACTACGGGGCAAGGGGGTGGGCGAATTGTTCGGGGGCGGTTGTCGGGCCGCAGCCCGGGTTACTCGTCAATCCTCCTCAGCCTTGCGAAACGGCAGGATCTTGGCCACCGCCGCGTTTTGGTGCTCGCGCAGATCGTCGACGCTGAGGGGGGTGTAGACCCGCGCCGTGGTGCCGATATCCGCGTGGCCGAGGAGCCGCTGGGCGACCTGAAGGCCTCCGACGCGGGCGGCGCGTAAGCCTGCGGTGCGGCGCAGATCGTGGAGGTGGACGTTGTCGGGCAGGCCGGCGTCGGTGCGGAGCTTGTGCCAGGCGCCGGCGAAGCGGTTGTCGGTCCACCTGCCCACCACGAGCGTGCTGTCGCGCGGCAGCCCAGCGATCTCCTGGGCCAGGTACGGGGGGATGGGGCGCACACTGGGGCGCTTGTTCTTTGGCTTGGGGATCGTCCACTCGGCCTGCTCAGGTGGCTCCAGGCGCAGGTCGCCCCAGGTGGCGCGCAGAACCTCGCTGCGCCGCGCGCCGGTGAGGGCAAGCCAGCGCATAGCGACGCGGAAGCGCGGATCGTCGTGCGCGTGTACGGCCTGCAGGAGGGCGTCCATCTCGTCGTCGCTCAGGGTGCGCGCCCGCGGAAGCTCTCCAGCGATGCGGGATACCTTCGCGGCCTCGTTGGATGGCACGAACCCCCGGCGCCAGGCCTCGTTCAGGGCAGCCTTTACCGATCCGAGGGCCTTGTTGGCCTCGGTCAGCCCGTGCTCCTCGTATATCCGGTCGCGCCAGCGCTCGATGGTCGGGGCGTCGAGATCGGCCAGTGGCTTGCGTCCGAAGGCGTCGCAGGCCCGCCGGAGATGACGCTCCACCTCCACGAAGGAGCGATCGGTCCAGCGACCCGCGGCCTGGCCGAGGGCCTTGAATTGCTCGGCCCACGCCGCGAAGTCACCCGCCTCCTTTTCCATGCGCCGTTGCTCCAAGGGGTCGACACCTTGACGCACCATGCGGCGCAACTCGTGGGCTTCGTCTCTGGCCTGATCCGGGGTCAGGTCTCCGAAGTAGCCGATCTTCATCCGGCGCCTGCGCTTGGAGCCCGGCGCCGTGTACTCCAGGAAAAACGACTTGCGGCCGGACGGATGGACGTGGACGCCGAAGCCGGCGAGGGCCCCGCAGTAGGTTCGCTCGCCCCCGGCCTTGTCGGTGCGCAGGCTCTTGACGAGCTTGATCGTGAGCTTCGGACGCTTCGCCATGACGCCTCCCGTGCGCGACTCGGGTCGCGGAGTCCCGTGTCCCCCGCGCGCGACTCGGGTCGCGGAGTCTTGTGTCAGTCGCGTACAGGGAGAGTAACACGTCAACGGGGAGGCACAAGGGAGGAACGCCCCAGTGCGGCCTCAACCATTTGTTTTATTGGCTTTTATGGCAACCGGGCTACGCGGAGGCGCAACCCGTCAACGGAGAGGCAGGGGCGGGGAAATCACCCGCGGAAGGTGAACTTCAGCTCGTAGTCGCAC
>CAYFWA010000344.1:2938-7207 GCA_964346625.1 uncultured Myxococcales bacterium | reverse complement strand
CCGGCTCCGCCAGCCGGTTCCGAAGTCCGGCTCCGCCAGCCGGTTCCGAAGTCCGGCTCCGGCGTACGGCTCCGGCGTACGGCTCCGGCGTACGGCTCGGCGGACGAATCCCGTAGTTATTCTTTCGCGAGCCATTACACTTTGAAGGGGAGCACCCGCGAGACGGTCCCCAGCAGGAGGAAAGCCATGGCGATCAAGCTCGTTGACGTTTTCGCGCCCTCCAACGAGGCCGAGGCCCAAGCCCTCGTCGCCGTGCTGCGGCGGCAGGGCATCGAGGCTGAGGTGCTCAGCTTCCACGACACCGCCTTCGACGGGGTCTTCCAGGCGCAAAAGGGGTGGGGCCGGCTGCGCGTGCAGCAGGAGGATGCCCCGGAGGCCCGCGCGATCATCGACGAGTGGCGTCGGGGCGCCGCCGGCGCCGCCGGCGAGGGGGACGAGGAGGAGGACGACGACGATCAGAAGTGGGTGGGTGAGGAGGAGACCGACGCAGAAACGGCGGAAGCCAAGTCGGAGGCGGAGGAGGAGGCGGAGTCGAAGTCGGAGGCGGAAGCCAAGTCAAAGTCGGAGGCGGAGGCGGAGGCGGAAGCGGAGGCGGAGGCGGAAGCGGAGGCGGAGGCGGAGGCAGAGGCAAAGCAGCCAGCAGTGTCGAAGGAACCCGGCGCCAAGGAAGAGGGCGACCGCGGGGTCGGAGCCGAACCCGGACCCCGTGCCGCATCGCCAGCACGAAGCGCCGAGCCGTCCGCAGCAGCGGCCGCGGACGCCGCAGAGCGCGCCGGGCGCGGCGGAGGAGTCGGCCGCCTCCTGATGGTGTGGCGGGTCCTGGTGCCGGTGCTCCTGGTGGCCTCGGTGGCCCTCAACGCCGTGCTCCTGTTCGACCGCTACGGCGCGCGGCAGGCCCACACCGCGAAGATCCGGGACGCCCGCGGCAAGCTGGTGATCAAGGCGCACTACCGCCAGGGCGCCGACACCCCGTACCACTACGAGGAGTTCGACCGCGACGAGAGCCTCGTGCACGAGGGCTTCGACGAGGACGGGGACAAGCGCTACGAGCGCGTGGTGACCTACGACGGCCAGGGCCGGATCCAGCGCGAGCTGCAGGACGAGAACGGCGACGGTCGCTTCGAGCTCCTATTAGAGTTTTCCCGGGGCAAGCTCGCTACCCGGTATCTGGACGAAGACCAGGACGGCGCCTATGACCGCTGCTGGGTCTACGACGGCAACGGGCAGCCCCGCGCCCTGTACACGGACCGCGATCGTGACGGCCGGTTCAATCGGATCCAGCTCCTGCCCGCGCGCGCGGGCGCCCCCCGGCTCGACGACGCGGACGGCGACGGCTTCCCCGAGCAGGCCACCTGCCGCGGCCCCAAGGGCCAACCGGTGGTCTGGAGCCTGCTCACCTGCCAGCCTCCGAAGCCTTGACCCCCACCCCGCGCGGCACAGCGCTCATCGGATCGGCGAGTCAGACTCGAGTTTCGCCCTTCTTTCGTCGCGAGAACGAGCAGAAATCGTGCCTGGCAAGGCGCGACAAGATTTTTGTCGAAGGCGTACTTGCGGTACGTAGAGACAGAAATCGCCGGAGCAACGCAGCCAGGCGCGATTTCGGCCGTTCGCAGCAGATAGAAGGGCGAAACTCGAGTCAGAGCTTGATCATCTTGAACAGAACGCGGAGGCGCTGGCGCAGCTTGCTGCGCTTCATGTTGTGCACCACCCACTCGCGGTTCAGGTCGTTGAGCTGCTTTTCCACCTTGGTGAGGCTGCGCAGCAGCTTGCGCTTGAGGTCCCGGTTGCCCTTCTTGCCGAGCACCTTGACGTTTTCCCGGATGTCGGCCTGACGGCTGCGCAGCATCCGGATGGAGCCCTTGAGAGTGCTCATCTTCTCGCTCAGCTCCGCGATCTCGTCCTGCAGGGACTGGACCTTCTCGAGCTGCTTGCGCAGGGCCGGGGGGACCTCGGAGCCCTTGAGATACAGGGCCAGGGCCTTGCGAGCCCGGGAGTCGTAGACGCTGAGCCGGCGGCGCACCGGCGTGGCCTCCTTCACGGTGAACTTGGTCACCCCCGAGGCCTTCAGGGGGATCCGGGCGTAGTAGACCTTCTTTTCCTGGATCACCTTGGCGGGCTTGATCACCTTCCAGCCGCCGCGGCGGGGCCGGGACACGTACAGCGCCAGCTTCTCCCCGGTGCGGTCGGTAATCTTGTAGGTGTAGCTCGCGATGCGCTGGGTCTGCACGCGCATGTAGCCGTTGCGGATGGTGAGCAGCTTGAGCCCCTCGTCCTTGGTGGACGACGACAGGTGCACGATGACGCGCCCCTCCACCGCGTAGGGCACGAAGGACACGGCGCCCTTCTCGATGCGGCCGCCGAGGGCCTCCCCCACGAAGGCGCCGCCGCGGTAGATGGTCACCGGGCCGCGCTCGAGCACGAAGCCCGAGGTGTTGCGAAAGCGCACCGCGCGGTAGGGGTTGGCCCGGCCCGAGCCTACCCGGTAGTAGAGCACGTCGGCTCCGGGCACCCGCTTGCTCACCAGGGACACCAGCGCCGAGGAGCGATCCGGCACGGTGACGGGCCGCTCGATGTCGTAGCGAAACAGGCTGCCCACGCTGCGGCCGGAAACCAGGCTGCGATAGCTCTTCTGCAGGGCCTTGCCCGTCACCGCCGCGCCGCCGCCGCTGCCGCCCGTCGGGGCTCGCATATCGCGCTTGGAGCTCGGCGCCCGGGGCGCCCGGCTGCCGGTCCGGCGGGAGCGCCGGGGGCGGCGCTTGGCCTTGGACTTGTAGCGGTAGCCACGCAGTGAGGGGGGGGGCTTGGACTCCGCCTCCTTGTCGGCGCCGCCGGTGGCGTCCATGGCCGGCGGCGGGGCCACCGCCCGGCTCACGCCCCGGGGCGTGAGATCGGGGCGCTCAACGTCCCGGGGCGTGTACAGGTCGTACTTGAAGGCCAGCGGCGTGCCCGCGGTGAGGCTGAGCCGGGCGCGGCGCCAGTCCTCGCCCGACAGGTTGTCCACCACGGACCAGCCCTGCAGCAGCACGCCGGCGGCCTCGGCGTCCGCGCCGCCCTCGGCGCCCTCGGCGCCCTCGGCCTTCTCGTCCACCACCAGGCGGTAGGCCGGCTTCCAGGTGGGCATGGGCACCACGTAGCTCACCACCAGGTCGTGGGGGCCCTTCCCCGACAGCCGCACCGTGAGGCGCACCGGCTTCCAGCGCCCCTTGTTGAGCGCCACGTCGAGGCTCTTGGCCAGCCCCACCGTGAGGGTCTTCTCCAGCACCCTCAACGAGGTAATCTTCGACACCCGGTGCGACGACAGGGTGTCCCCAGACAGCAGGCTGAGGCGCCAGTCGGGCTTTTCCGAGGTACCGAGGTTCTCCACCCCCACCAGGCGGCCCCGCTCGGTGGCGCGATCGGACTCCACCACCGCCGTGGCGCCCCGGAAGGCCGAGGCCAGGGCCAGCAGCCCCCCCGAGCGGCGGACCTGGGGCGGGAGCTGGGAGATCTCCATGAGCCGGGAGCGCTCCGCTGGGAGGGACACGGTCACCGTGCCCCCGGAGCGCGTGTCCACCACGGTGAGGGACTTGAGCACGTCCATCACCTGGTCGTGACGGATCCGCAGGTGCAAGAGGTTGCCCTCCACGCGGCCCCGCCGCTCGAAGTAGCCCACGCCGCTCTGGTAAAGCACCACGCGGGTGATGCGCAGATCCGACTGCACGGGCCCCTTGACGTCGTTGGGGCCCCGCGCGCCGGCCGGGCAGCCCGCGGCCAGCCCGAGCACCGCCACCGCGGCGAGGGTGCCCGCGACAGCGCTCCACCGGCGCCCGAGCCACCGTTCGACCCCGGGCCGGCTCCCGCACCTCTCAACCCCGTGCCGCCTCCCGATCCTCGTCTTCCAGTTCGTCTCTCGCTGCATGGCGCTCCTCCGTATCCGGGCTGCCCGCCCGCTCGATCCGCGAGATCACGGCAGGGCCGGCGTTCACCCTAGTGGGTCCGAATCTACCGGAAAACCCACCCCTGCCGCCAGTGTCACCTTGCTCACGTGCGATTTGCTCTCTTCATGGCTGACCGCCTACGGGCCGGCGTGTTGCTGGGAGGTGCAAACGGACCACGGCCCCTTCGGGTCTATGGACGAGCCATTTGCGCTGTGGCCGCCGGCCGCGCCGCGACGCGCCGCGCCGCGACGCGCCGCGCCGCGCGCCGAGCTCCAGCGATTTGGCGCGGCTTCGGCTTCACCGCGACGCGCCGCGCCGCGCGCCGAGCTCCAGCGATTTGGCGCGGCGTCGG
>CAYFWA010000344.1:0-2838 GCA_964346625.1 uncultured Myxococcales bacterium | reverse complement strand
GGCCACCTCAGGCTGCAGCTCCGCGCTTGACCCGGTTCGAAGCGTCGGTGATCATCCAGCCATGAGCCAGACGATTATCGAAGGGTTGGTGTCCGTCATTCGGTTGGGAGCGCTCGTGGGGCTGTTGGTGGGTCTGGTCCCCGGCTGCCCTGCCGGGCCCAAGACGTCCCCGCGCCGCCGCGCCGAGGCGCCACCGCCTCCCACGGTGGTGGCCGGTAGCGCCAAGGTCTTCACCGGAAGCAACGGGATCGAGGTCGCGCTGCTGAAGCTCGAGGGCGGCCCCTGGCTGGTGCGGATCACCGGCACCACCAGCAAGCTGGACGGCAAGGTGCTGCCGGCGAAGCTCACGCGAGACGGCGTGGCCTACCGCTACTGGGAGACCCCCTACGACGGGCGCAACCACCGCATCCTCACCCTGCGCATGCGGCGGCTGGGCAACCCCTTTTACCGGCTGAGCGTGCCGGGGGAGGGCTACATGCAGCACATCAAGCTGCGCTACGATCAAGAGCTGTCCGAGAAGCTGAGCACCGCGGCGCTGTGGCGCGCCCATCGGGCACAGCGCGAGGACGGCACCCTTGCGGAGCTGCAGCGGTTCCACGCCGAGGAGCACCAAGCGCGCGAGGAGCGCCATCTCGAAAACGTCACCCGCAAGATGAACGAGCGCTGCGATGTCCAGTTGAAGGCCACCATCGACTGGAGCTCGATCCCCGAAAAGACTCCCGACTCCGTCCGGGTCCGACACGCCTGCAGCGCCGGGGTGAGCGCGCTCAGGCGCATGTGTCGATGGCAGGCGACCCGCGCCGTGCTCAAACGCCACGTGAAGCGCTACCGGTGCCGCATCGGCGACGAGCTCTCGGTGAAGCTGGCGGGAAACACCCTGGTGCTGACCGCCCCGTTGCGCACCCGGAACCGCGACGTACGGATGCGCGAGGTGATCGCCGAGCAGATCCGCTGGGGCGGCGGCGACACCCTCGCCCAGCGCATCTTTCGCGAGCGCACCCGGGTGTGCACCGACGGCAAGGGCACGTACGTGGGGCTGCGGCCGCGGCGTGACCCGAAGCAGTTCGGGGATCTCAGGCAGTTCGTGTTCTACGGCACCGCCAAGAAGCTCATCCGCGTGCCGCGGCCGCGGCACTACCAGGACGGCGAGTTCTGGGATCCCCGCCACCTGGTCCCTCGCCCCGGCACGGATCGAGGCTGGGATCGGCGCTACCGCCCCCGGGTGGAGTACGATGTCGACAAGGGCCGCTGCGCCGTGTGGTGCGGCAAGCGCCGAATTGCCCTGCGCCCGCTTTCCCAGAGCCGGGTCGAGAAGATGCTGGCCAAAACCGAGATCAAGCCCCCGCTGTCGCGTCGCCGCCCCTACGGCCTGGCCCGCGACCGTCGCGGCATCTACTACTACGTGGATCGCGCCGGGAGCGGCAAGGTGCGCGACTACCGGCTGTATCGGGGACCGCTGGGCAAGCTCACCCGGCTCAAGATGGTCAACATCGTCTCGGACACCGAAGGGGACGTGTTCTCCACCCAGAACGGGAGCCTGCGCCTGGTGCTGGAAAAGGAGCACTCCTACTGGGTGCGCAAGGGGCGCAAGCGCCGGCTCATCAACGTGCCCATCAAAAAGAACCTGCCCATGATCTTCAACGAGCTCGGCGTGTACCTGGGCAAGCCCTACGGCACGCCCTGCGATCTGTTCTAGGTCGGACATGGCCCCCGACGACTCACCACCCGCCTCGCCCTCGCCGGCCGCCCCCGTGGCGCTGGAGCCGGGCGTGGTGCTCGACGGCACCTACCGCCTGCTCGAGATCATCGGCCGCGGTGGGATGGGCGAGGTCTGGAAGGCCCAGCACGAGCGGCTGCCCAAGGTGGTAGCGGTGAAGGTGCTGCTCGACGCCGACCTGAGCCACCTCACCAGCGTCAGCCGCTTCCGACGGGAAGCCGAGATCGCCACCCGCCTCGGCCACCCCAACATCGTGGACGTGCTGGACTTCAACACCTTGCCCGGCGGCATCCCGTACATGGTGCTGGAGCTGCTCGAGGGCGAGAACCTGCGGGATCGTCTCAAGCGGGGCCCGCTGCCCGCAAACCACGTGCGCCGGATCCTGCGCCAGGTGGCCGCGGCGCTGCACGAGGCCCACGCCCAGGGGGTGGTGCACCGGGATCTCAAGCCGGAGAACATCTTCCTGTGCCCCGAGGCAGGTGAGAACGGACCCACCGAGCGGGCCAAGGTGCTGGACTTCGGCATCTCCAAGATCCAGGGCGCCGACACCGCGCTCACCCACGAGAGCGAGGTGCTGGGCACCCCCGTGTACATGGCCCCGGAGCAGGCCGCCGGCCGGCTGGGCCAGGTGGACGGCCGCACCGACCAGTTCGCCCTGGCCGCCATCGCCTACGAGGCCCTCAGCGGGCAGATGGCCTTCACCGGCCACACCCTCATCGAGATCATCGGCAAGATCCTCGAGGGCGAGCCGCGGCCCCTGCCCGAGCTCGTGCCCGACGTGCCCCCTGCGGCCGTGGCCGCCATCTCCCGGGCGCTGCGCAAGACCCCCGAGGAGCGCTTCCCCGACGTGCTGGCCTTCGTGGACGCCTTTTTCGACCAGGAGCGCCAACGGCACGGCCGTGAGCCGCGCCCCGGGGACACGAGCCCCGCCGCCTTCGCCGCCACGGACTCCTCCCTGCCCGCGGATCGGAAACTGGCCACCGGGCCCGACTCCGACCCGCCCGCCGGGCCCGCCGCTGGGCCGGCCACCGGACCGCCCACCGGGCCGGCCACCGGACCGCCCACCGGGCCGCCCACCGGGCCGCACTCCGGGCCGCACTCCGGGCCGCACTCCGGGCCGC
>CAYFWA010000343.1:0-7208 GCA_964346625.1 uncultured Myxococcales bacterium | reverse complement strand
CAGCGGCAGCGAGGAGGCCTTCCGGACACCCCGTAGCTTATGGATAGAAGCCAGAAGTGCTAACGGGGATCCGATGCGCCCGGTTTTCGGTTATAATGTAAGTGCGCTGCTGAGTGATAACCGGAGGAATTCGATGTACAGACTAGGTTTTTACTTCCTGGCAGCCTTCGGCCTCGCCGCCCTGCTCGCGCAGTGCGATCCGGGGGAAAAAGAGGGCACCCTGCGGATCACCTACCGTCTGCAGAACCCGAGCGGGGATCCACTCTCCTGCCAGGAGGCGGGCGTGGGCTACCTCCACGTGGCGCTGTTTTCCTCTCGGGAGGACGCCATGGCGGCCTCCAGCGCCGCGGTGGCCTGCGAGGTGGACGCCGACGGGCAGGGGGTGGCGGAGCTGTCGCTGCCCACGGGGCTGTACGAGAGCGCCATCGTGTCGCTGCAGGACGATGCCGAGCAGACGGCGGCGCTGTACGCCGGCCGTGACGCCCTGTGGGAGTACCTCACGGTGGAGGTGACCTCGGGTGGGCTCACCGACTTCGTGCCGGGCATCGTGGGGACCTTCGCCGGCACGCCGCCCGAATGCGGCAACGGCCGGGTGGAGCGCGGCGAGGAGTGCGACGACGGCAACACCGTGAGCGGCGACGGGTGCTCGGCCACCTGTCAGGACGAGGAGGCCGAGCACCCGTCGCTGACCGTGGACTGGGTGCCCACCCGGGATGGCACCGACGTGACCTGCACGGCCATCAGCGCCACCACGGTGGACATCACCGTGTGCGAGAGCGGCAGCGCCTCGGAGGTGGCCTCGGTGACCGCGGTGGACTGCGTGGATCGCAGCTTCACCTTCACCCAGATGCCTTGGGGAACCTACGACATCACCCTGGCCGGGGTGGTGGCGGGCACGGTCACCGTGGCCGACGGCACCGCCCTCGGCGTCACGCACGACAGTCCGGGTCCCACCAGCGTGGAGATCGACCTGGTGGTGCGATGATCGCCGAGGCGGCCGCCAGACGCGGGGACTTCGGGCGCGTGGGGCCTGCCTCCCCCGAGAGCGTGGGTGTGAACCAGAATGGGAACGGGAACGTGAGCGTGAGCATGTGCGGGCGGCCGCCGGAAAATAGCATGGCTGGGGCTCGAGAGCGTCGGCCGTAATCAGAGCCATCAAACGAGACAGAGAGAGAGAATGCAACTCCGATACGTTACTTTGGTGGGGGCCGCTTGCCTCTTGGCCGCCACGGCCCTCCACGTGGCCGGCTGCGAGACGGGCACCTTCGAGCGACACGTGGCCTACCGGGCCGACGGGGGACCGGGCATCGACGCCTGCTCGCCCCTCGACGAGATCTGCGACGGGGTGGACAACGACTGCGACGGGCTCATCGACAACGACGACCCGTCGCTGGTGGCCAACGACGTGCAGAACTGCGGCCAGTGCGGCCGGGTGTGCGATCTGCCCAACGTGGACATCCACACCTGCACAGACGGCGAGTGCGGCATCTCCAAGTGCGACGAGGGCTACAGCGACCTCAACGAGACCGCGGCCGACGGCTGCGAGTCCGACTGCGTCAAGACCCTGGATTGGGATCCCTGCGACGGGGAGGACAACGACTGCAACGGCGTGGTGGACGACGGCTACGATCTCACCAGTGACCCGAACAACTGCGGCGCCTGCGGCTTCGTCTGCGCCGACGAGCACCCCGAGGCGCAGTACCACGTGCTGTCCTTTGGCTGCGCCGGGGGCCAGTGCGCCATCGCGGCCTGCTCGCCGGACTGGTACGACCGCGACGGCGTGATGGACGACGGGCAGGGGAACCTGGGCTGCGAGGACCATTGCGTGGTGTCCTCCACCGTGGAGCTGTGCAACGGGGTGGACGACGACTGCGACGGCCAGGTGGACAACAACCCCGTGGGGGCGCCGGCCTGCCTGGATCAGGGGGTCTGCGCCGGGGTCACCGCCACCTGCGATCCCCAGGCCGGGACCTGGGACTGCGTCTACCCGAGCACCTACCGGCAGACCGAGGACGACGCCGACCCGCCTGGCTGCGACGGGCTGGACAACGACTGCGACGGCCAGGTGGACGAGGGCTTCCAGGTGGGGCAGACCTGCTTCGTGGGGCAGGGCGCGTGCCGGCAGGCGGGGAGCTGGATCTGCAACGCCCAGGGCTCCGACGCCGAGTGCAACGCCGTGGCCGGGACCCCGCAGGCCGAGGTCTGCGACGGTGAGGACAACGACTGCGACGGCCTGGTGGACGAGTACCAGCACGAGGACGGCAACGGCAACTACGTGGAGCCGGCGGTGGTGGCCATCGGCGGCGGCGTCTACATGTTCGCCTACGAGGCGAGCCGACCCAACGCCACCGCGGTGACGGCGGGCACGGGCAACGGGTATCACTGCTCGTCGTGCGGCGGGAGCGTTCCCGGGGCCCCGTCGGGCGTGCCGCTGGAGGGGACCCGCGCCTGCTCGGTGCCCGGCAAGCTGCCCTGGTTCAACGTCTCCCCCATCGAGGCCGAGCAGACCTGCCAGGCCATCGGGGGCCGGGTCTGCGACGTGAGCGAGTGGCAGGCGGGCTGCCAGGCGGGCAGCGGCTGCACCTGGGGCTATGGCTCGAGCTGCAACACCGAGGCGAACTACTCCACCCGGTACTGCAACCTCGGTGAGTACGACTTCGACAGCGGCACCAGCGGCGACCAGGACGGGCTGCTGCCCACCGGGGACCTGAGCGGCGTGGGCTGCTACGCCGACTGGGGCGGTGGGGATCACCTGTACGACGTCACCGGCAACCTGCGGGAGATTACCCGGCAGGCGGCTGACGAGTACCCCCTCGTGGGGGGGGCGTTCAACACCGGCGCCGAGAGCGGCGGAGCCTGCAATTATGACTTTTATGTCGTGGACTCCAGCTTCCAGCTTCTGGACACGGGCTTCCGCTGCTGTTTCGACGGCAACCCGAGCCCCTGAGCTTCGGTAGGGAACAACGGATCAGGAGACAACCATGAATACCCGAACTCCTCGACGCCCGGCCTCCGCGGTGCTCGCTTCGACCGTGGCGGTGGTGGGGCTGCTGCTCGTACCGAGCAGCGCCTGGGCTCAGAACTGCGCCTCCACCAACCCGGCGGACTGGCCGCCGCCGGCCCGGCCCTACTTCATGATCGCCTTCGATACGTCGGGATCCATGGGCAGTGACGTGGGCACCATGGACAACTCCTGCGGCTATGCGCCGCTGCGGGACCGGGTCTCCCACGGCCGGTGCGCGGTGTGGAACACCATCCTCGCCTTCGCCGGCTTGGCCAACTTCGGTCTCGCCACCTTCCCCCGCACCTACGAGTGCAGCGGGAGCTGCTACAGCTCGTGCTCGCTTGGAGGCTCGAGCTGCGGTAGCGGGAGCGGTACCAGCCGGGCGGGGGCCCTGATCCGGGTCCCCATCGAGCCGGACCGGTCCGGTCAGACGAGCAACGTGAGCCAACTCCTGACGTGGGTCGACGGCGTGTGCAACGGCCAGGACGAGTTGTTCGCCTCTGGCATGACGCCTCTCAACGGCATTTTGCGGGACATGTACCGCTACTACTCGAACCAGTGGGTGGCCCCGGGCGGCGGCACTACCTACGTCTCCCCCCTCGGGCCGACGTCGGGTGGGGAGATGGACTGCCGGTCCGTCAATGTCATCCTCATCACCGACGGCGGGGAGACCTGCGACTCGGCGTCCGAGGCCATCGACGCAGCCCATGACCTGTACACCGGCTTCGCCAAGGACGGCATCACCTGGCACGTGCGCACCTACGTGATCGACTTCGGCGGCGGCGGCGGATCCACCGCCGACCACATCGCCGATCGGGGAGACGACGGCCTGCTCAACAGCTCCACCAACGCCTTCTACGCGGCGGACGAGGTGGGGCTCAGCCAGGCCTTCGCCACCATCATTACCCAGGCCATCCAGCCGGAGGTGTGTGACAACACTGACAACAACTGCAACGGCTGCGTGGACGAGGGGTTTTTCAAGTATTGCAACACCCGGTCCACCTGCTGCTCCTGGAGCAACCCGTCCCAGCGAAACAATTGCCTGGCCGCCTACGAGGCCTCCATCGCCACCAACCCCCCCGACGGGAACCTGGACCTGCTGCCGTGCACCACGTCCGCGCAGCAGCAGCAGCCCGACACCTGGCTGTGCTACAACCCCGGCGAGGACTGCGACTACCAGGACAACAACTGCGACGGCCAGGTGGACGAGGACGTGCAGCTCAACGCCTGCGGCACCTGCGGCACCCTGTCGGAGATCCCCTGCAACGGCATCGACGACGACTGCGACCCCACCACCCTGGACGAGCCCGCGGGGTGTCTCTGCGGCACCGAGTTCTGCGACGGGGTGGACAACGACTGCGACGGGTTGGTGGACCAGGACGATCCCGACTTCACGAACAACCCGGTGCCCTGCGGCCCGAACCCGCCCCTGGGGATCTGCGAGCAGGGGATCCTGGAATGTGACTACGGCGCCACCGACTGCATCGGCGCGGTGTACCCCGAGCCCGAGACCTGCGATGGCCGCGACGAGAACTGCAACGGCATCGTGGACGACGTGGTCTACGATCCGCCCGAGTGCGTCATTCCGAACTGCCAGAGCGCCTGCTGCGACGGGCACTGGGAGTGCCAAAACGGCGTGGACGTGTGCGTGCCCAACGCCATCACGGCCAACGAGGAATGCAACGGGGTGGACGACGACTGCGACGGCCGCATCGACGAGGGCGCCCAGTGCGAGCAGCCTTTGGTGTGCTGGTTCGGCGACTGCGCCTTCCGGGTGCCCCCGGACGGCTGCGGCGGCGCCGGCCTGACGGAGCGCGACGGGCTGTGCGTGGCCGACCCCTGCCGGGGCACCCTGTGCGAGGGGGGCCTGGTCTGCGAGCCGGCCACCGGGGACTGCATCGATCCCTGCGCAGTATTCACCTGCACCGACCCGGCGGAGCTGTGCGACGTGACCCAGGTCACCTGCGACGCTTCGGGTACCTGCACCGCCGACGACACGGCCTGCGTGACCCCGGACTGCTACCTGGATCCGACCCTGTGTCTCGATGGCGAGGTGTGCGTGGACGGGAGCTGCGAGCCGGACCCGTGCTTCGGCTCGGGCGCCATCGACTGCGGCGCCGACGCCTGCCGCGACGCCACCTGCATCGCCACCTGCGCCGGCGTGGAGTGTGACGTGGGCCGGCACTGCGTGGACGGCGTTTGCGTCACCGAGCCCTGCGGCACCTTCACCTGCCCGCCGGGCCAGACCTGCGTGGACGGGCAGTGCGCCCAGGACCCCTGCGGCGGGGTGACCTGCAAGGCGGGCCAGGTGTGCAAAGACGGCCAGTGCACAGACGATCCCTGCCGGCTCATCGTCTGCCCCGCGGACACGGTCTGCCGCGAGGGCCAGTGCGTGGGCACCGACCCGGACGGCGGCGTGATCCAGCCCGACGCCGGCCCCGGCGCCGACGCCGGCCCGTTCTCGGACGCCGGGGACGCCACCAACGTGGACGGCGGCGCCCCCGACGAGTTCCGCATCACCGCGGGCGGCGGCGGCTGCGCCTGCCACACCGCCGCCGGCCCCGGCTCGGGCGCCGGCGGCTCCGGCGGCGCCGGCCTCCCCGGCCTCCCCGGCGGCGCGGTGCTGTCGCTGCTGCTGCTCGCCCTGCTCGGAGCCCGCCGCCGTCGACGGCTCCGCCACCCCCACTCCCACAACCGCGACCGCTGATCCAGGCGCCCTCTGGCAGCGGCCTGGCTTCGCGTACCGCTGTCATAGGGACCACGACCTCACGCACCACCGTCTGAATGTCCCCTCGAGACCAAAGCCCGCGAGACGAGAGCCCCCCAGCCGGGCAGACCTCCATCGCAAAGGCCTATCTGGACATCGTGGAGCAGATCGCCGCGCGCGTCGCCCTGCCGGCGGTGGAGCGGATCTGGCTGCCGCCAGCGTGCGACGAGCCCGGGCGCGGCGACGAGTTCGGTGCGGTGGTCCTGGCCGACGGGAGCGTGGGGCTGATGTTCGTGCAGCTCGGAGACACGCTGCGGCGGCTGTGGGCGCGCCTGTCCTCGGACTCGAGTTTCGCCCTTGGCGTCTACTGCGAACGGCCGAAATCGCGCCTGGCTGCGTTGCTCCGGCGATTTCTGTCTCGACGTACCGCAAGTACGCCTTCGACAGAAATCTTGTCGCGCCTTGCCAGGCACGATTTCTGCTCGTGCTCGCGACGAAAGAAGGGCGAAACTCGAGTCGGAGGCGAACCCGGCGGGCGGTCGCGAGTCGTCCGTTGGGGGCGAGCCGGTGCGCGGCACCCACCCGGCGCTGGGCGCCGGTCTGGATCCGGTGCGGCTCGCGCGGCTTTTTCGCGATCCTTTCGAGGCGAAGCCGCTCGCAGGGTCCCCGGCAGATGCAGCGCGGGACGACGCCGCGGAGGCCCTCGCGCGCCGGACCCTGGGGCTCGGGGCGGCCAACGCCATCGCCCAGCACGTGATCCGGGAGTCGGGGGGCGCGCTGGACACCGGGACCAACTCCATCGCGTCCTTCGAGCCGGGGCCGGCGGACCGGGTGGGGATGATCGGGTTCTTCCCGCCCCTGGTGGCGCGGCTGCGCAAACAAGGCATCGACCTGACCGTGATCGAGCTCAAAAAGGAGCTGGCGCGGCAGGAGCCCGGGCTGCGGGTGACCCTGGATCCCGAGGCCCTGCAGGGGAGCACCCACATCCTGGGCACGAGCACCATGCTGCTTAACGACTCGCTGGACCGGATGCTGGCCCACTGCGAGCAGGCGGACCAGGTCGCGATCATCGGACCGAGCGCCGGGTTTCTCCCCGATCCCCTCTTTGCCCGGGGGGTGCACACGGTGGGCGGACACCAGGTGGTGGACCCCTCCGGCTTTTTCGTGCGCTGCGAGGCGGGCCGCAAGTGGGGCGACACCTCGCGCAAGTACTGCTTCCACCGCGCAGGCTACCCGGGCCTCGCCGCCGTGCTGAGCGCCCTGGATACCGCTCCCCGATATTGATCCCACGACCGATCACCCAATCACCGTGAGGTCGGGGCCCCGATCTTGATCCCACGACCGATCACCCGATCACCCGATCACCCGATCACCCGATCACCCGATCACCGTGAGGTCGGGGCCGGCGCCGCGGCAGGGCCCGGCGCCCCGCAGGGGCGCCGGAGCCGGACGCCGGCGCCGGCCGGCGGACGCCGGAGCCGGACCCCGGCCGGCGGA
>CAYFWA010000342.1:0-7250 GCA_964346625.1 uncultured Myxococcales bacterium | reverse complement strand
GGGGTGGGGGCCCCGCGCGGCTTTGCCGCGGGGGGGAGGGGGGCTGGGACAGCCCCCCTCAATGCGGTTCAATAAGGTACAGTTACGTAATAGGAGTTGCTCCCGCGCTGGACCACCATCACGATGGAGCGCCCCGTCCGCAGCCCGCTGACGGCCTTGTCGAGCTCCCGAAGCGAGCGGATGGTGTAGCGATCGATGCGCTTGATGACGTCACCGGTGCGCAGCCCCACCCGGTAGGCCTTCCCCTGGGGATCCACCGAACGGATCACGGCTCCGTCCCGCGTCTGCAGACGCATCCGCCGAGCGTAGTAGGCCGCGCTGTCCACCTTGATCCCCAGGCGCCGCTCGAACAGCTTACGCGCCACCTCCGCGGTGATGCTGCCCACGCGTAGCATCACCTTCCCCCGGCGCAATCGGACGGCCACCCGTTCCCCGGGCACCAGTCGGGACAGGATCTTGCGGAACCCGTGGACGTCCACGATGCGACGTCCTCGCATGCGGAGGATGATGTCCCCCCGCCGAATCCCGGCCTCCGCCGCCGGCCCACCAGACACCACGCTGTCGACGGCCACCCCAGGTCCCCGGTAGTTGTAGACCGAGATGCCCACGTACGCGCCGCGCACCCGTCCGTACTTGAGCAGATCCCGGATGACCCGCCGCACGCGATCCACCGGGATGGCGAAGCTGATCCCGGGCCCACCCCGGTGGATGGCGGTGTTGATGCCGATCACCTCGCCCACGATGTTGATCAGGGGTCCGCCGGAGTTGCCGGGGTTGATGGCGGCGTCGGTCTGGATGAAGTTGGAGTACTCGCGGCCTTTGATCTTCACTTTGCGTTTCAGCGCGGAGATCACCCCCCGGGACACGGTGAAAGACAGCCCGAAGGGGTTGCCGATGGCGATCACCGTCTCTCCGGCCATCAGATCGTTGGAGTGCCCGAGACGGGCCACCGGCAGCTTGCCGCCCGCCTTGATCTTGATGACCGCCAGGTCGAACTGACGCGCGGCCCCGACCACCTTGGCTTTGTACCGCCGGCCGTCCGCGAGCTTCACGGTGATGTCGGTGGCCCGTGAGACCACGTGCTCGTTGGTCACGGCGTAGCCCTGGGCATTGACGATCACCCCCGAGCCCAGGGAGGTGGAGCGTGGGTTTCGCCGGTGACCATAGGGCGAGGCGCTACGCGAGTAGAAGGGGTTGCGGTTCGTGGCCTTGGTGGTGGTAATGGCGATTACGGCGCGGCGCACGCGCTGGATCGCCCGCACCGTGGCCGTCTTGCGGAGCCGCTTGCGCTGCTTGGCGCTGAGGCGGTCGAAATCCACCGCGGTGCGGCGGGATCGGGCTTGCCCGAAGGACGGAACCGCCAGGACGCCGACGCTCAACGCGATCAGCGCTGCGACGCCCGGAAATGAACACGCCCAGGGCGTTTTTGCCCCCCTCCCGCGCGAGAAAAGGAGCGGGAGGGTTCCATTGGTTTCGACCGACGACCGACGTCGCTCGCGGGTAGAGTCGTAGCAAAGTGGCTCCTTACGGCTCACACGGGCCTCCTGAATCTTCGGCACGGGACACACGCTCGATGGGAGGGTATCACGCGAAACCCCGCATCGCATGGGTCGCGGGCCCACTCGATGGTGATACGCAGCAGCGCTCGCATCCTTGTTGAGCAACGAATAGATAATAAAATCTAATAGATCACAATAGCACTCCCCCCCCCCGCCACCGGCGGAGACCCGCCTGCTCGCGGTTGGGCCTCGGTCCGATGCCTCGCGGCGTTCGTTGCCAAGCCAGTAGTCATGCGCTATGGTCTGTGGCTCGATAATCGACGCCTGGGTGAAAACGGTCATGCCCGTGCCCTACGACGGGCATGGCGCACCTCACCGTCACCCCCGACCGATGTCCGACTCTCGAACCGTCGAGAAAGGAATCCAAAATGCGCAAACCACTGTTTTCCATGCTGACAGCCGTGGTGCTCCTCGGGCTGTTGGTGCTCCCGGCGCCGCAGGCCCGAGCGCAGACCTGCGACGCCGCCTCAGTGAGAAAGCTCAAGAAGCTCAACATCGACGCGATGGACGAAAACGACCGCTGGGAGCTGGACAAGGCGCGCCAGAAGCTCGAGGACGCCAAGCTGGTGGCGAAGAACCGAGGCTGCCTCGAGCACTCCCAGCATGCCCTCACCCGCCTCTTGCTGGGGGTGATCGCGCTGCGCAACCGCAAGCCAGACCTCATGGAGAAGGAGTGGCTCGAGGCGCTCCGGATCGACCCCGACGCCGAGCTCCCACGCCGCGTCCAGAGCGCGAAGGTCAATCGGCTCTTCGCCGCGGTGAAGGTCAAGGCCAAGACCATGGCTCCGCGGCGGGCGGCTCCGGGGACGCCCTCGGCACCCCGGCCTTCTGGCCCGCCCAAGGGCTTCGAGCACGTCCCGGTGGTCAAGTGGGAGGAGGGCAAGACACTGACCCTGCGGGCCAGGGCCGCCAAGAACCTGTCGGTGCAGCGGGTGAGCCTCTTTCTGAAACCCGGTGGGGCCAGCGCCGTCCAGCGCCTGGAGCTATCCAAGGTGCCGGGGGACGAGTGGACCTGGCGAGTCGAGGTGCCGGGCAGCCTGCTGCGGGGCAATCAGCTCCAGTACTACCTCGTAGCGTACACCGCGGACGACAAAGAGGTGGCGGCCTCGGGCAACTCCGCCAACATGCACATCGTGCAGCTCACCAGCGCGGCAGCGCCTGCGCGCCGGGGCGGCAGCGGGATGGAAAACCCCCTCACGGGCGGCTCCTACCGCCGCCCACCGCCCCGTCGCCGTCGAGCCGCCCCCCGCGTGGGCCACCGCCTCGAGAGCCCGGATGCCCCCCCCGAGCGACGGCGAGTCGCCGCGCGCACGCCGGCCACCACCGTGCGCAAGACCAAGCGAGCGCCCGCCGCATCGGCCCCGCCCCTCTTTTTCGCATCCCTCGGGCTCGGCACGGGCATCGGCCTGATGCAGGGCCGCACCGAGGTCGTGGGCGAGGAGACCCCGGACGAGGTCTCCCTGGGGTCCTTCTACGGACAGGTCGAGCTGGGCTATCTCATCACCCGCAAGTTCTCGGTGAACCTGTTCGGCCGCTTCGGCTACCTGTTCATCTCCGATGAGGTGAAGGACCCCCGAGGCATGGGCATCGACAAGAATCCCCAGGGCAACGACAAGGATGTGCTGCTGCTGATCCGCGCCCGCTACCAGTCCGCGCGGCTTTTGCGCGCGGATCTGCCCATCAACCTGCGCTGGTACGTGGGGGGCGGTGTCGGCTGGGGGATCCTGCGGCACCTGGTGCGGGCCTCGCACCCCACCGAAGACAAGGACGTGGTGGACAGCGACCGCAGCACGGGCTTCGTGCCCAACATCTTCGGTGGCCTGTCCATGTGCGTGGTGAGGTCCTGCCAGATCAACGTCCACGCGGAGGTCAACTACCTGGCCACGTTCACCATCAACACCGACCTGAACACCCCGTTCCACATGGACTTCACCCTCGGCGCCAACTTCGCGTTCTAGCACCCCAGGTTCCCCGTCTTCCCTGCTCCCCGTCTTCCCTGCTCCCCGTCTTCCCTGCTCCCCGTCTTCCCTGCTCCCCGTCTTCCCTGCTCCCCCGCTCCCGCCTTTCGGAGCTCCTCCGGCAGACGCTGGCCTTTCTCGGGCCATCCGCGCTATACTCCTCGAACCGAGAGGCGACGGCCGTCCTCTGTGTCCGTGCTTCTCGTCGCGGCGCGGTGCGTCATGGTTCGTCCCGTCGCACCGCGCCGTGACCCCCTTTTCCTCGGCTCCTCTGACTCGAGTCAGACTCGAGTCCAACTCGAGTCAGAACGAATATGCGGCCGCGATCCTTGCGTACCGCCAAACCATTCCCATCTTGTTGTCTTACCCAGCAACCGGACGGCAGCCTCGACGATCGGGGCTGGTCCAAGGCACCTGCCGAAAGGAGTGGGAGAAATGGCTGAGAGTGTGTACAAAATCGTCGAGCTGGTCGGCACCAGCAGTGACTCGTGGGAAAAGGCCGCCACCGCCGCGGTGGAAACCGCGAGCAAGCAACTGAGGGACCTGCGCATCGCGGAGATCGCAGATCTCGACATGGTCCTGGACGAAGGCAAGGTCCGCGCCTATCGCGCCAAGGTGAAGGTCTCCTTCAAGTACGATAAGGACTAGCAAAGACTAGAGCGCCCCCCTGCCCGCTACCCCCCCTGCCCCCCGAGCTGTTCCCGCGCCTGTTTGCGTGCGGCGTCCAGGGCTGCCCGAAGGCTGTCCTCGTCGGCGTGGCCGGCGGCCGCTCCCTTGGCGAAGTCTTTACGCCCCCCGCCCTTGCCCACCGCGCGAGCGAGCGCGGTGGCGTCGGCGCGCCCCTCATCGGCCAACACCGCCGAGGCGAAGGCCACCAGGCCGGGGGGCTTCTTGCCGGCGGCCGCCGTCACCAGGACCCCCACCGCCGGGGGCTCGCCGCCGCGGATGGCGTCGGCGAGCTCCGCCGCCTGCTTCATGTCCAGGTCGGAGACCTGGCCGAACACGAGCCGCACCCCCTCCACCTCCTCCGCCTCGTCTAGCAGACGCCTGCGCAAGGTGCCGACGTCCGCGCGCGCTGCTTGCTGCCGTCCTTTGCGGAGCTCCCGCTGCTCGGCCAGCAGCTTGTCGATCCTCGGGACGAGGGCGTCGGGCGCCACGCCCAGCCGCTGGGCGACCTCCTGCAGGGTGCGCCGCATCTGCAGCGTGCGTTCCACGGCGACCCCGCGGGTCTCCGCCACGATGCGTCGCACTCCGGCGGAGATGGCCTTCTCCGAGACGATCTGAAACAGGCCGATCTCACCGGTGGACCGACAGTGGGTGCCGCCGCACAGCTCCA
The DNA here is from genome assembly GCA_964346625.1 of uncultured Myxococcales bacterium. GTDB lineage: Bacteria > Myxococcota_A > Polyangia > HGW-17 > JAJRWW01 > CAYFWA01. The sequence continues at coordinate 2,397 of CAYFWA010000342.1, read as the reverse complement.
TGGAGACGTCCCCCACCGACACGACGCGGACCCGGTCGCCGTACTTCTCGCCGAACAGCGCCGTCACGCCGCGATCCAGCGCCGATTGGAACGACTCCTCCGCGATGGACACCGGGAGGTTGTCCGCGATCCAGGCGTTCACCTGGCGCTCGATCTCCTCGAGCTGCTCCACGCCGAGGGCGGCGTCGAAGGTGAAGTCGAAGCGTAGATGGTCCGGGTGTACCAGGGACCCCTTCTGGGTGGCGTCCCGGGAGACCACCTGTCGGAGCGCGGCGTGGAGCAGATGCGTCGCCGTGTGGTTGGCCATGATGTCGCGTCGACGGGTGGTGTGCACCCGCGCGGTGACCCGCCGGGGGGGCGACGCCGCGTCGCCCTCACGCAAGGCACCGTGGTGCACGACCACGTCGCCCAGGCGCGTGGTGTCCTCCACCTCGAAGCGAAAACCGTCGGCTTCCAAAAAACCCGTGTCCCCGATCTGCCCCCCGGCCTCGGCGTAGAACGGGGTCCGATCCAGCACCACGTGGCGCTGCGCCACCAGGCGCAGCAGCGCCGCCTCTGCCTCCACCCCCAGCGCGGCCTCCACCCCCCGCGCGGCTTCCTCGCCGAGCTGCTCCCAGTACCCGACAAACTCCGTGGGGGGCAGCCCCTCGACATCCAGCGCCGCCGCGTCCAGCCCCTCCCGCTCCTCACCGCGCGACGCAGCCTTGTGCTCGGCCTCGGCCTGGTCCCAGGCCTCCCAATCCACCGCGATCCCCCGCTCGCGGCACATGAGCTCGGTGAGATCCCGTGGGAACCCGAAGGTCTCGTAGAGTCGAAACGCCGTGGCGCCGTCGAAGGGGCGGTCCGTCTCGCCTCGTCGCTCGCGCTCGTGCATGGCCTCCTCGAACAGGGCGAGGCCGCGCTCCAGGGTCCGCAGGAAGCTGCTCTCCTCGACCTCCACCACCCGCTGGATATGGTCGGCGCGCTCCGCGATCTCGGGAAACACGCTGGCGAACCCCTCGGCCACGGTGGGGACCACTCGGTGGATGAACGGCTCCCGCTGCTCGAGCACCTGGTAGCCGTAGCGGGACGCGCGCCGCAGGATCCTGCGCAGCACGTAGCCGCGGTCCTTGTTGCTGGGCACGACGTTGTCGGCGATGGCCACCGCGAGGGTTCGAACGTGGTCGGCCACCACCCGCATGGCCATGTCCGTACGGGGAGCCGCGCCGTAGACCTTCCCGGTCAGCGCTCCGATGCGCCTGAGCAGCGGCGCAAACACGTCGGTGTCGTAATTGGACCGCTGGCCCTGACACACCGCCACCAGGCGCTCGAAGCCCATCCCCGTATCCACGTGCTTCTGGGGAAGCGCCTCCAGCCGACCATCCGCCAGGTGGTTGTGCTGGATGAACACGAGGTTCCAGATCTCGATGTAGCGCCCGCAATCGCCGTTGACTCCGCAGCGATGCCCCGGCTCGTCGCTCCGGTCACAAGCCTCGGGCCCCAGATCGAGGTGGACCTCGGAGCTGGGTCCGCAGGGGCCCGTGTCGGCCATCTCCCAGAAGTTGTCCTTGCGGCCAAAGCGCAACACGCGCTCGGGGGGGATCTCGGTCTCCGCGGGCCACAGCGCCTCCGCCTCCTCGTCCGGGCCAAGGCCCAGGGCCTCGTCGCCCCCGAAGACGGTGGCATACAGCCGGCTGGCGTCCAGCCCCATTTCACCCACCAGGAACTCGTAGGCCCACCGGATGGCCTCGCGCTTGAAGTAATCGCCAAAAGACCAGTTGCCGAGCATCTCGAAGAAGGTGTGGTGGTAGGTGTCCGCTCCCACCTCTTCGAGGTCGTTGTGCTTGCCCGATACGCGGATGCACTTCTGGGTATCGGCGGCCCGGGTGTAGTCCCGTCGCCCGGTCCCGAGGAACACGTCCTTGAACTGATTCATCCCGGCGTTGGTGAACATCAGCGTGGCGTCGCCGTGGGGGACCACCGGCGCCGAGGGCACGATCCGGTGCTGTCGCTCGGCGAAAAAATCGAGGAAACGCTGCCGGATCTCGTGAGCGGTCGACGCCGGTGCGCCGGGGCGGCTCTTGGCAGAAGGGTTCTCGGTCTCGGACATGGGACACCTCGTTCTTCGGTCCGTCGGCTCGCCGGCTCGTCGCGGCCTCGCGGCCTCGCTGCCTCACGGCCTCACGGCCCCGCTGCCTCGCGTGGCATCGCTGCCTCGGCGGGCTCGCGTGGCCTCGCGGCCTCGCGGCCTCGCGGCCTCGCTCGGGGCTCGCGTGCTTTCACTCCGTGGGGCAATAGGGAGCGGGTCCGACGGAGCGCCGACAATATAGCGATCCACCCTCCGCGTGACCAGCGGGGAAAATCCCTGAGCCATTTGCGCTGTGGCCGCAGCCGCGCGCCCCGCGGGGCCCCCGCCCC